>JAJXZN010000157.1 GCA_021780015.1 Pseudomonadota bacterium | reverse complement strand
TATCGGCAATGATCTTTGTCGGCTTGCCGGGCTCGGCGACCGCGACGACGAGGTTTTTCTGACCCTTCGCCGGGACCGACACGGTCACGACCTGGGTGGAAATGCGGGGTGGCTTGCCTGGCCGTTCACTGCGCAATCTGAGATCGTAATTGCCGGGCGCCAGAGGCGTTGGAATGATGACGAAATTGCCGGCGCCGTCCGAATCCTCGTTGGCGATCGGATTGCCGTTGGCGAGCAGCGCGACTTGCGCGTTCGGCTGACCGTGGCCGGCGACGACGGTGTCGCCCGAGGGTTCCACCCGCACGGTATCGAATTGCGGCAACGTCGGGGCGAGATCGACCGCCGGCGGCGGCACTGCGGCTTCGGGAGCAAGGGTGTCAACTTCGGCCGTCGGCCCGGGCGGCGGGGCCGCAGCGGAGGCCGCGGGCTTCGGCGGCACAGCCACCGACGGGGCTGCGGGCGCGGGGGCCGATGCCGGCACCTCGGGCTTTGCCGACTGCGTCGAAGGGCCGCCGGATGCGAGCGAAAGCGGCCGCGATGCCTGGGTGAGATATTGACGCCAAGCGAGGCCCCCGCCGACGGCGACCACCGCGGTGCCAAGCACAAGGGCCACAATTCGCGATCGCGTCATCAGTATCGTCCCTCCCCCGGCGGATTCTATCGCTCGTTCTTTGTTCGTCCGCCTCATTTAACGCCTTTATTCGAATAGGGAAGCGAAATCGCTGGCTTTGCCGTTGGCGGCCGGGTTTGCGCGCACGGTTCTTCACTTTTTGCCGGAATTTCTTGACCCTCCCCGGTCTCGGGGCGACAAGCGCCGCATGACCAAAACCAACTTGCAAGATTCGCCCCGACGCGCGGCGAATGCAGGCGTGATCCGCAATGTCTGTGTCTATTGCGGCTCCGCACAAGGCGCGGCGCCCGCCTATGCCGAAGCCGCGGCCGCCTTCGGCCGCGTCCTCGCCGCGGCGGGGATCGGCCTCGTCT
The DNA here is from genome assembly GCA_021780015.1 of Pseudomonadota bacterium. Taxonomy (GTDB): domain Bacteria; phylum Pseudomonadota; class Alphaproteobacteria; order Rhizobiales; family Beijerinckiaceae; genus Methylovirgula. The sequence goes on along the minus strand of JAJXZN010000157.1, from coordinate 6,522 downwards.
ACGGCGGCGGCAATACCGGCCTCATGGGCGCACTCGCCCGCTCGGTCCTGTCCGGGGGCGGCTTCGTCACCGGGATCATCCCGCAATTTCTGTCCGAGCGCGAAGTGGTGCTCGAAGCCGCGCAAAACATGATCGTCGTGCCGGACATGCACACCCGCAAGCGGCTGATGTTCGAAAAGGCCGACGCTTTCGTCGCTTTGCCCGGCGGCATTGGCACGCTCGAGGAACTGGTCGAGCAATTGACCTGGGTTCAGCTCGGGCGGCATACCAAGCCGGTGCTCCTCGCCGACATCGGCGGCTTCTGGCGGCCCTTGCTCGATCTTTTTGCGCATATGCGCGAGCGCCGCTTCATTCAGCCGAATTTCGAAGTGCGCTATCTCGTGGCCGAAGCGGTCGACGACATTCTGCCGATGCTCGAGACGGCAGCGGAACGCACCGCCCTGCTCGGCCGCGAGAAAACCGAGATCGATCCACGGCTGTGACCCGGCCGGTCCACATCATTGGCGCAGGTCTGGCGGGCTCCGAGGCCGCCTGGCAGATGGCTCGGCTCGGCCTGCCGGTCGTGCTGCACGAGATGCGGCCGGTGCGCACGACCCCGGCGCATCAGACCGGCGATTTCGCCGAACTCGTCTGCTCGAATTCGTTTCGCGCCGACGATCCGCAAACGAGCGCCATCGGCATTCTGCACCGCGAGATGCGGCGGCTCGATTCGCTGATCCTCGCCGCTGCCGATGCGCACAAGGTGCCGGCGGGCGGCGCGCTGGCCGTCGATCGCGAAAGCTTTGCGCAGCATGTCACCGCAGCGCTCACCGCCTGTCCGCAGGTCTCGATCGTCCGCAACGAGGTCAACGGTCTGCCGCCGTCCGATTGGGATCAGGTGATCATCGCCACCGGGCCGCTGACATCGCCGGCGCTCGCCGAAGCGATTCGCGCTTTGACCGGCGAGGCGGACCTTGCCTTTTTCGACGCGATCGCGCCGATCGTCGAACGCGAGACGATCGACATGAGCAAAGCCTGGTTCCAATCGCGCTATGATCGCGTCGGCCCGGAAGGCGACGGCGCCGATTACATCAATTGCCCGCTCTCGCGCGAGCAGTACGAGGCGTTCATCGACGGGCTCATCGCCGGCGAGACAATCGCGTTCAAAGAGTTCGAAGGCACGCCCTATTTCGACGGCTGCCTGCCGATCGAGGTGATGGCCGAGCGCGGCCGCGAGACATTGCGGCACGGGCCGATGAAACCCTTCGGTCTCACCAATCCGCATGGGCCGGACAGAAAGCCTTATGCCGTCGTGCAATTGCGCCAAGACAACCGGCTCGGCACGTTGTTCAATATGGTCGGCTTCCAGACCAAGCTGAAACATGCGGCGCAAGTCGCACTCTTCCGCACGATCCCGGGCCTCGAAGGCGCGAATTTCGTCCGGCTCGGCGGCCTGCACCGCAACGCCTATCTCAATGCGCCGAAAGTGCTCGACGCCCGGCTGCGCCTCAAGGCCGACCCGCGGCTGCGTTTCGCCGGCCAGATCACCGGCTGCGAGGGCTATGTCGAAAGCGCCGCGATCGGCCTGCTCGCCGGCCGCTTGGCGGCCGCCGAGCGCTTGGGGCTGCCGCTTGATCCGCCGCCGCCGACCACGGCGCTCGGCGCGCTCGTCAATCACATCACCGGAGGTCACATCGCCGTGATCGACGCGGGCCGGTCGTCGTTCCAGCCGATGAACGTCAATTTCGGCCTGTTCCCGCCGCTCACCAGCGCACCGAAAGCCGAAGACGGCAAACGTTTGCGCGGGCCGGACAAGGCGGCGGCAAAGAAATGCGCCTTGAGCGCCCGTGCCGCCGCCGATCTCGATCAATGGATCGGCGCCGCGGCGCGCAGCGCTGCGGAATAGATTGCCTCGACTTTGCCGTGAGTCGCGGCTAAACGGGCGCACATCAGCTTAGCCTCCGGCACATTGGGCCGATGCCGCAAATTCCGGATTTTTCAAGCGCACGGACCGACGACGCCCTGCACTTCCGCTTCGCCGGAAGCTGGACGGTCGATGCCGCGCGGGCGCTGCAGGAGCGTGTCGAGATGTTGATCGCGGAAGCCCGCGGTGCGGCGCAAGCCGTTTTCGACCTCGGCGACATCGAGCGGCTCGACACGTCGGGCGCCTTTCTGATCGACCGGACTCGGCAGGATCTGAACGGCCGCGGCATTGCCACGCGACTCGAACGAGTGCGGCCGGAATTCCAGATTCTCCTGTCGGAGGCCCGCTACCGGACCTTTCCGGATCTGCCACCGCCGCGCAAGAATTTGGGCTTCGAAATTGCCGCCGATGTCGGTGAGAGCCTCGTCACCACGGGGCGCGATCTCTTCAATGCCACGTCCTTTCTCGGCGAGGTGGTGGCGACGCTCGGCCGGACCCTGCTCACGCCCTCGCGCTTTCGCATCACATCGGTCATCGTCCATTTTGAGAATTTCGCCTTTCGCAGCCTGCCGATCATCGCGCTCATCAATTTTCTCGTCGGCGGCATCGTTGCCCAACGCGGCATCTATCTGCTGCAGCGCTTCGGCGCGCCGACCTATGCCATCGACCTCGTTGGCATGCTGACGATGCGCGAATTGGGCGTGCTGCTCACCTCGATCATGATCGCCGGACGCTCGGGCTCGGCCATCACGGCCGAAATCGGCGCCATGAAAATGCGCGAGGAGATCGACGCGCTGCATGTGATGGGCCTGCAGCCGATCGAAGTGCTGGTCGTGCCGCGGCTGATCGCTTTGGTCCTGGCGCTGCCGGCGCTCACCATCGCCGCCAATACGGCGGCGCTTTTCGGTGGCATGCTGGTTGCGTGGGGCTATGGCGGAATCACCCCGGAGAATTTCCTGACCCATTTGCAAAATGCGGTCGATACAAGCGATTTCTGGGTCGGCATCATCAAGGCGCCGTTCATGGCGCTGGTCATCGGGCTCATCGCCGCCACGGAAGGTTTCAATGTGCAGGGCTCGGCGGAATCGCTCGGCCGCCAGGTGACGGCGTCGGTGGTCAAATCGATCTTCATGGTGATCGTCGTCGATGGATTCTTCTCCATCTTTTTCAGCTCGATCCGGTTCTGAGCGATGAACAACGGACCGCTTCACGATCCGCAGAGAGAAGACGCAGCGCCGCTCGCGATCAAAGTCCGCGATCTGACTGTCGCCTTCGGCGAGAAGGTGATCCTCGACGGTCTTAATCTCGACGTGCGCAAGGGCGAAGTGATGGGCTTCGTCGGCGGCTCGGGCATGGGCAAATCGGTGCTGACCCGCACGATTCTCGGCCTCAATGCCAAGCAGCGCGGCACGATCGAGGTTTTCGGCGCCGATCTCGATGCGCTCGATTTCATGGCGCGCAAAAGGCTCGAACGCCGCTTCGGCGTGATGTTCCAGATGGGCGCCCTCTTCTCCGGCCTCACCGTGAAGCAGAATGTGCAAGTGCCGTTGCGCGAACATTTGCGGCTCACCGGCCGGCTCGCCGACGAACTCGCCATGCTAAAGATCGAACTCGTCGGCCTACAACCCGACGCGGCCGAAAAATATCCGGCGGAATTGTCGGGCGGTATGATCAAGCGCGCGGCGCTCGCGCGGGCTTTGGCGCTCGATCCGGAGCTTGTCTTCCTCGATGAGCCGACCTCGGGTCTCGACCCGATCGGCGCCGCCGAATTCGACGAACTGATCGCCACGCTGCAAAAGACGCTGGGCCTCACGGTCTTTATGGTGACCCACGACCTCGATAGCCTTTATGCCGCCTGCGATCGTGTCGCCGCTCTGGCCGACGGGAAGGTGATCGCTGCGGGACCGATCAGTACGATGCTCGCCTCGGACCATCCGTGGCTGCGTAATTATTTCCACGGCAAGCGCGCCCGTCAGGCCGACGCAGCGGCGCGGCCACAATTGCGCGCCCCGCCGGCGCGATGAAGCATCGGACCGGAACGTGCGAAGCGGTTTCCGGGAAAATCCGAGGCGGTTAAAAGACAGCAGAGCGTGTGACGGTTCCCTGCGAACATCCACCGCTCGAAAAGAGGACTTATGGAGACACGAGCCCATTATGCGCTGATCGGGGCCTTCGCTCTGGCCGTCGTCGCGGTCGGCTTTTTCTCGGTCTATTGGCTCTCGGGCGGCGGCAGCCGGCCGGCGGGCACGCACACTTATAAGGTGATCTTCACCGGCTCGATCTCCGGACTTGGCCGCGGCAGCTTCGTGCTCTTCAACGGCGTGCGCGTCGGCGAGGTGACCGAGATCAATCTGTTGCCGCAGGACCCGGAGCATGTCTATGCGCTGATCAATGTCGATGCCCGGGTGCCGGTGCGGGCGGACACCAAGGCGCAACTCGAATCGAGCGGCTTTACCGGCGTGCAATCCATCGCGCTCGCCGGCGGCGACATTGACGCGCCGCCGCTGCCCAAGCCGGCCGGTGGCGGGCCGCCGGTGATCATGGCCGAGCACGGCGGTTTTCAGGACATGCTGCAGGCCGCGCGCGCTATCACCGGGCAAGCCTCGGACCTTTTGAGCAAGGCGAACAAGCTGCTCGACGACAATGCGGCGCCGCTTAACGCCTCAGTCAAGAATGTCGAGAAATTCTCCGATGCACTCGCCGCGAACTCAGGCGGGGTGAAGCAATTCCTCGCGGCGATGACGGATGTCGGCAAGCAGATCGGGCCGCTTTCGACGAAACTCTCGACGCTCGCCGACGATACCGACCGTGTCGTAAAGGCCGTCGATCCGGGCCAAGTGAAGTCGACGATCAAGGATCTTTCGGAGCTTTCCGGCAAGCTCAACAAGGATGCCGATCAGGTCCAGACCGTGCTGACGAGCCTCAACGGCTTCCTCAAGACGACGGACTCGAAGGGCGCTTTCGAGGAGATCGCCGAAGCGGCGAAATCGATCCATACGCTCGCCGATCATCTCGACGAGCGCACCCGAGAGCTCACCGCCAACCTCAATCACTTTACCGGCGCAGGACTGCGCCAGTATGAGGCGCTCGCGGTTGATGGCCGCAAGACGCTGCAGGACCTCGACCAGGCGATCAAATCGGTCGAGGACAATCCGCAGCAATTCATCTTCGGCAAGAAGGCTCACTAGAGCGGCAGCGAAAAGGGAGCGGGGCTTTTGCGCCTGCCAATTCTCTTCCTGCCGATCGTCATGTCTCGAAATTACCGTAAGATCAATGTCATAAGTCGTTGATACGGGCTCGTCACGCAACGGTGTGCGGCGCGGCAATCGCGAGGCACGGTCGTCTCTCGCCAATTTCCGCTCGACCACGTAGGATCGCTGCGCGTGATGGGGCCGGTGTGACCGCGACAGAATCGGCCGGCGAGGAGGTTCATGCATGTTCAATCTCAACGATATTCTGCAAAGCGCCCAAGGCGGCCAGGCCATCAATAATATTGCCGAGCGGTTCGGCCTTTCGCCCGAACAGGCGCAGGCTGCCGTTCAAGCCCTGATCCCGGCGCTTTCGGCCGGACTGACCAAGGCTGCGACCAATCCCGGTACGCTCGGTTCCGTCATCTCGGCGGTCACCGACAGCACGCATCAAGCCTCGTTCAACGATCCGAACGTCGCGCAATCGCCTGCCGCGACGCAGAAGAGCAGCGACACGCTCTCGCAGATCCTCGGCTCCAATCACGTGCTTCAGCAGATCGCCCAGCAAGCCTCGGCCGTCACCGGCATCCGCCCGGATATCCTCATGCAGATGCTGCCGGTCGTCGCCTCGATCGCCATCGGCGGCCTCGCGACTTCGTTGCACAATCAAGGCCTTGGCGGCATGCTCGGACAGCTCGCCACGGCCGCGGAACAGGGCAATCTCGGCTCCGTGCTCGGGGGCTCGGCAGGTTCGGCAGGCTCCTCCGGCGGGCTCATGGGCATGCTGACCAATTTGCTCGGCAGCCTGCTTGGCGGCGGCGGCGCGCCCGGCGGCAATACCGCCGGCAATGCCTCACTTGGCTCGGCGCTCAACTCGCTGACCACTATGTTCCAAACCGGCAATTTGCCGCCAAACGTCACCCAGTCCAGCCTGCAGGACGAAATCGGCAAAATCCTCGGCGGCAACCGCTGACGGCCGGCACCGATGCGTTCCCGTGAAAAGAATATCGCGGGAGCGCGTCGCGCGATCACAATGATTTCGGATCGAACCGACCCGAAATCATAAACGTGATCGATTCGCGTAGTTTAGAGCGGGGTTTTTCGCGAAAAACGGCTCACACTTTTTCGCATCCCGCCTCTAGGTCAGGTTCGAGGCGATTGGGCCGAAAAATTTGGCCTGCAGCGCAGTGCCGACGGCGCGCGCCCCGGCGATGATCGCGATCGAGATCAAACTCGCAACCAGAGCATATTCGATCGACGTGGCCGCCCGTTCATCCGTTATGAGTCGCCGTATGAGGCTCATGACGTTCTCCCTGCCTTATCTGCCTAAGGAGGCATGGAGGAAGCGTTAAAATCGGCGCCGAAACTCGGCCGCGGCGGCTTGATAGATGTCATTGCACCATGCCGCGGCTGCGCTTATTTAGGCTGCAT
>JAJXZN010000035.1 GCA_021780015.1 Pseudomonadota bacterium | reverse complement strand
CGATCATCGAATCCCGCCATGTCGACGTGATCGAAATGGATGCGGCCTCGCATACCGGCATCGACGATATTCGCGAGATCATCGAGAACGCCCGCTACCGCCCGGTTCTTGCGCGCACCAAAGTCTACATCATCGACGAAGTGCATATGCTCTCGAAGGCGGCCTTCAACGGTCTGCTGAAAACGCTCGAAGAACCGCCGGACCACGTGAAATTCATTTTCGCGACGACCGAGATCGAGAAAGTGCCGGTGACGGTGCGCTCGCGCTGTCAGCGCTTCGATCTGCGCCGCATCGAGGCCGACCGGCTTGTCGCCCATCTCGCCAGCATTTGCGCCAAGGAGGCGATTGCCGCCGAGCCGGAGGCCTTGGCGCTGATCGCCCGCGCGGCGGAGGGCTCCGTGCGCGATGCGCTCTCGCTGCTCGACCAAGCGATCGCGCATGCCAAGGGCAGCCTGCGCAGCGAAGTGAAAGCCGAAGATTTGCGTCAGATGCTCGGCCTTGCCGACCGCACGCGGCTCATCGAGCTTTTCGCCGAGGTCATGCGCGGTGATATTGCCGCGGCCCTCGGCGCGATGAAAGCACTCTATGATGCTGGCGCCGACCCGCAGCGCGTGCTGAGCGAACTGGCCGAATTCACCCATGTCGTGACGCGGCTGAAACTCGTGCCGGAGACGGCAAAGGATCCGGCGCTGAGCGAGGCGGAGCGGGTTCGCGGCGGCGACTTCGCGCAAAAGCTGTCGCTGCCGGTGTTGACCCGCGCCTGGCAATTGCTGCTGAAAGGCCTCGCCGAGATCAAGGATTCGCCGCGGCCGCTCGCCGCCGCCGACATGATCCTGGTACGGCTCGCCTATGTCGCCGATCTGCCGACCCCAGACGAAGCCCTGCGCCGGCTCGGCACTACGCCGCAAAGCGCCACTCCGGCCTCGGCGCCGGGGCGCGACCCCGTTTCAGCCGGACCTTCGGCAACCTTCGTTTCACGCTCGAGCCGAGCGGCGCAACCCGCTCCGTCGCCGCGGGCGCAACAAGCCGAACCGGGGCTGCGTCTCGCCCGTTTCGAGGATGTCGTGGCGCAAGCAGGCGCCGTGCGCGACATTCAACTGAAGCTGGCGCTGGAGCGCGATGTCCGGCTCGTGCGCTTCGAGGAGGGCGCCATCGAATTCGCGCTCGCTCCCGGCGCCTCGCCGCAGCTCGCGCCGACCTTGACGCGGCGCCTGCAGGAATGGACCGGCAAACGCTGGATGGTCGCGATCTCCCGCGAGGACGGCGCGCCGAGCCTCAAGGAGCAGGCCGAAGTCGCGGCCGCCGCCAGCTTGCACGGTGTGCGCGCCGAGCCGCTTGTCCGCGCGGTCTTGGCTCAATTTCCGGGCGCCGAGATCGTCGCCGTCCGTGAGACGGAGCCGGCGGAGGGCGCGGCAGCGGGCGAAGACATCGCCTATATAGATTCGGCAATCACCGAAGACGATTTGTGAGGACCACGATATGGCCGGAATGTTCGATCTGATGAAGCAGGCGCAGGCCATGCAGGCGAAGATGCAGGAGGTGCAGGCGGAGCTCGAGCGGGTCGAGGTCGAGGGTCAATCGGGCGGCGGCATGGTTCGCGTCACCCTGACGGCAAAAGGCCAGATGAAGGCGATCGCTCTCGATACGACGCTGTTGAAACCCGACGACAAGGACATGCTCGAAGACCTGATCGTCGCGGCGCATGACGATGCGCGCAAGAAAGCCGAGCGGTTGACGGAAGAGCGGATGAAAAGCCTGACGGCCGGCCTGCCGATTCCGCCGGGCCTGAAACTCTTCTGACATGGCCGAGCGCATCGCCGGTCCAGAGATCGAGCGGCTTATTCAATTGCTGGCGCGGCTGCCTGGCCTCGGGCCACGTTCCGCCCGGCGCGCCGCGCTGCATCTGATCCGCAAGCGGGAGGAATTGCTGGGGCCGCTCGCCGACGCAATGCAGGTCGCGCGCGAGCGGATCGTCGTCTGCACGAGCTGCGGCAATGTCGATTCCTGCGATCCCTGCACAATCTGCCGCGACACGCGCCGCGACGGCAAGCTGCTTGTCGTCGTCGAGACGGTTGCCGATCTTTGGGCGCTGGAACGCGCCGGCGCGCTTTCGGCACGCTATCATGTCCTCGGCGGCACGCTCTCGCCGCTCGACGGCATCGGCCCGGACGATCTCAATCTGAAAAGTCTTGTCGATCGCGTCGCGCGCGATCAGGTCGGCGAAGTCGTGCTCGCCGTCAATGCGACCGTCGACGGCCAAACGACCGCGCATTACATCACCGACCTTCTGGCGCCGCTTGCCGTGCGCGTGACACGGCTGGCGCATGGCGTGCCGGTCGGCGGAGAACTCGATTATCTCGACGAAGGCACGCTGGTCGCGGCGATCCGCAGCCGGACCGACTTTTGACTTGCCCGCCGCGCGGCGCTCGCACCTTGTTTAAGCAATAGGAAGCGAAAAACCGCAACCGGCCCTGGCTGCTTCGAATTTATTCACTCTTTTCGCCTAAAACTTTGCTGGGCTGCGTGGGGCAGGGGAATTTCCGCTCATCAATGGTCGACGGTCGCCATACTCTTGGCGCCGACGCCCCCGGCCGCGTCGCGAAAGTCGCGACGATCGCTTAAGGGAGGCTGGCGTGGCGTCGAAAAATATCGTCATTTCAAAAAAGCTCATTGTCGCATTCGCCGCCGTTCTCGGCGTCGTGGCGATGACATCGGTGGTCATCGAGGTCGCCATCCATCATACCGAAGGGGCGATCCAATCGCGCGATTCCGCCTTCCGGCTGGTCGATCACATCGACGAGGCGCTGGCTACTCAATACGACCTCAGCAGCACCAGCCGCGGCTATCTTCTGTCCGACGACAAGGCGCGTTTTCGCGAGCTTTACGACGCCGCGGCGAAATCATTCGGCGAAGACATCGCCGCCGCTCGCGCCGAAGCCGGTGACGATCCCGAGATGACCGCCGCGATCGACCGGTTCGCCGCCGCCAACGCAACCTGGCAGCGCGAGGTCGGCGATCCCGAAATGCAGTTCGGCGGCGATCCGCAGAACGCGCCGCAAGCGACGGCCATCGCCAAATCGGCGGCCAGCATCGAGACGATGAAGCAGGTTCACGCCGCCGGCACCGATGCGCGCACCAAGGCTGAAACGATATTGGCGGCAGCCGAAAGCGCGCAAGGCAGCGCCCTCTGGTTCGTCCATCTCGCCCAGATCGTCGGCGGCCTCGTTGCACTGCTCGTTGCCGGCTACGCCGGCTACCAATTGGAGCGCCGCATCGCCTTTCCGATCCGCATCCTCAACGATTGCATGAAGCGGCTGGCGCAGGGACGCCTCGACGTCGGCGTTCCGCCGCTGGGCGAAGGCGACGAGATCGCCGAAATGTCGCAGCGCGTCCAGGTGTTCAAGGACAATGCGGTCGAAAAGGCGCGGCTCGAGGCCGAAGCCGAAGCGGCGCGCAAGGCGGCCGAGGCCGATCGTGCCCGCCAGGAGATCGAGACGCAGCAATATATCGAGGCGCATAACGTCTTCGTCTCGTCGATCACCGAAGCCCTGCAGCGGCTCTCGGACGGCGATCTGACCTTCCGGCTCGCCAAGGCCTTTACCAGCGAATACGAGAAAATCCGCGGCAACTTCAATGCCTCGATCGAGAAGCTCCAGCAGGTGATGGTGCACGTCAACACCAATACGCAGGCGATCCGCTCGGGCACCCAGGAAATCTCCACGGCGGCCGACGACCTCTCGCGGCGCACGGAACAGCAGGCCGCGTCGCTCGAAGAAACCGCCGCGGCGCTCGACGAGATCACCGCGACGGTGCGCAAGACGGCCGACGGGGCGATGCATGCGCGCGAATTGGTCTCGACGGCGAAGTCCGATGCGGAAAAAGGCGGCGGCGTCGTCCGCCAGGCGATCAATGCGATGAGCGCGATCGAGAAATCCTCGCAACAGATCGGCCAGATCATCGGCGTCATCGACGAGATCGCCTTCCAGACCAACCTGCTGGCGCTCAACGCCGGTGTCGAGGCCGCACGCGCGGGCGACGCCGGCCGCGGCTTCGCAGTCGTCGCCTCCGAAGTGCGCGCCTTGGCGCAGCGCTCCGCCGAAGCGGCGAAGGAGATCAAGGGCCTGATCTCCGCCTCAAGCACGCAGGTCGAGCAGGGCGTCGATCTCGTTGCAGAAACCGGCAAGGCGCTGGAGCGCATCTTCGCGCAAGTCGCCGAGATGGATTCGATTGTCGCCGATATTGCGACGAGCGCGCGCGAACAGGCGACCGGTCTGCAAGAGGTCAATACCGCCGTCAATCAAATGGACCAGGTGACGCAGCAGAATGCCGCCATGGTCGAGGAATCGACCGCCGCGAGCCATACGCTGTCGCTCGAAACCGAAGAATTGACGAAGCTCGTCGGCCGCTTCCAGGTCGGCGATGTCGAGACGCCGCGCAAGCAGCCGGTCAAAAATGCTGCGCGTCCCGCGTTCAAGACGGTGGCTTCGCGCGGCGGTGCGGCGCCGAAGCCGGCGAATGACGAGTGGGAAGAATTTTAAGTCCCGCTCGGCACAATATCCGACAAGACCAAATGATTTCCGAAGGGCCTCAACGATGACCAAGACCATTCTCACGGTCGACGATTCGCGCACGATGCGCGACATGCTTCTGCTGACCTTATCCGACGCCGGCTACCGCGTTATCCAGGCGGAGGACGGTATGCACGGACTCGAGGTTCTGGCCGGAGAAAAGCCGGATGTGATCGTCACCGATATCAACATGCCGCGGCTCGACGGCTTCGGCTTTATTGAAAAGGTGCGCCACGATGCCAATCATCGCGCCGTACCGATCCTCGTTCTGACGACCGAAAGCGACGCCGAGAAAAAAGATCGCGCCCGCCGCGCCGGCGCCACCGGTTGGATCGTCAAGCCATTTGATCCGACCAAACTCGTCGCCGCCGTCCGCCGCGTCGCCGCCTGACCCATCGGGAGCAAGCCATGGACCCGATGGCGGCCATCAAACAGACCTTCTTCCAGGAATGCGAAGAGCAGCTTGCCGAATTGGAAGCCGGTCTGCTGGCCATGGAAGGGGGCGACAATGATTCGGAGACGGTGAATGCCGTCTTCCGCGCCGTCCATTCCGTGAAGGGCGGGGCGGGAGCATTCAGCCTCGAAGATCTCGTCCGCTTTGCGCATGTGTTCGAGACAGCGCTCGATCATGTTCGCGCCGGCCGGCTCGAACCGACGCCGGAGGTGCTCAAAGTCCTGCTGCGCGCCGCCGATGTCCTCGCCGATCTCGTCCGCGCCGCCCGCGACGGCGGCAGTGTCGACGAGAACCGCAGCCAGAAGCTCGCCGATGAATTGCGCGCCTTGAATCCGGGCGACGCGGCCGAACCCGAGGACGATCTGTCGGGGCTCGAGTTCCAGCCGGTGCATGCCGTCTTCGACTTCGACGAAGACGAGCCGGCGCCGGCGCCGGCGGACAATGTCTTCATCATCAAGTTCAAACCCAAGCCGAGCCTTTATGCCAAGGCGAATGAGACGGCGCTGATCCTGCGCGAACTCGGCGAACTGGGGCCGATTGAAACATCCTGCGATGTTTCCGACCTGCCGCTCTTGAGCGAGCTCGATCCGGAAGGCGCCTATCTCGCCTGGACGATCAAGCTGACGACGCCGAAGAACGAGGATGCCGTCCGCGATGTGTTCGATTTCGTGACCTGGGATTGCGATCTCGAAATCATCAATGAAACGGCCCCGACGGGACCAGGCGGCGGCGGCATCGACGATGAGCTTGCCGCGCTCTTGGCGCGCGTCCAAGCGTCCGAGCCCGACGCGCCCGACGCCGCGCCCGAACCAATCGCAACAAGCATTCCGACGCCGGACGTCTCTGAACCGACCGAGCGCGCAACGCAGGCAAAGGCGGCCGCGGCCAAACCGAGTGGCGAGGCCGACGCCAAGGCCGCGCCGACCATCCGCGTCGATCTCGACCGCGTGGACCGGCTGATCGACCTTGTCGGCGAGCTCGTCATCAACCAGGCCATGCTGGCACAGCGGGTAACCGAGGCGGGCCTGGCCCGCGCCTCCGGCATCGTCATCGGCCTCGATGAACTCGAACAGTTGACGCGCGAGATTCAAGACAGCGTGATGGCGATCCGCGCTCAGCCGGTGAAATCGGTATTTCAGCGCATGCCGCGGCTCGTCCGCGAGCTTGCGGCGATGACCGGCAAATCGGTACGCCTCGTCTCCGAGGGCGAGGGCACCGAAGTCGACAAGACGGTGATCGAGCGATTGACCGATCCGCTGACGCATATGATCCGCAATGCCATCGATCATGGGCTCGAAAAGCCGGAGGCGCGTATCGCCGCCGGCAAGCCCGAGGAAGGTACAGTGCGGCTCTCCGCGCTGCATCGTTCCGGCCGCATCGTCATCGAAATCTCCGACGACGGCGCCGGCATCAACCGACCGCGCGTCAAGCAGATCGCGATCGACAAGGGCCTGATCCCGGCCGATGCCCAGCTCACCGACGAAGAGGTCGACAATCTTATTTTTCTGCCGGGCTTCTCCACCGCCTCCGAGATTTCGGACATTTCCGGCCGCGGCGTCGGCATGGACGTGGTGAAACGCTCGATCCAGGCGCTCGGCGGCCGTATCTCGATCAGCTCGCGGCCCGGCAAGGGTTCGACCTTCACGATGAGCCTGCCGCTGACGCTGGCCGTGCTCGATGGGATGGTCGTCACCGTTGCCGATCAAACCCTGATCGTTCCGCTCACCGCGATCGTCGAGACCTTGCAGCCGAAGGCCGGCGAAGTGCATGGCATGGGCGGTGCGGCGCGGGTGATCTCGATCCGCAGCAAGTTCACGCCGCTCGTCGATATCGGCCGCGAGCTCGGCTATCGCGGCAGCGCGTCCGATCCGCTCGCCGGAGTCGTCATTCTGGTCGAGACCGAAGGCGGCGGCCGCAGCGCCTTTCTCGTCGACGCCATCCAAGGCCAGCGCCAAGTCGTCATCAAGAGCCTTGAAGCGAATTATCGGCATGTGCCGGGCATTGCGGCCGCGACGATCCTGGGCGACGGCCGCGTCGCATTGATTCTCGATGTCGACGCGGTGCTGGCAAAGACCCAAGGCGATGCCCCGCCGGGCTTGAACCCTGGGGTGAGCGAAGCCGCATGACCCGCGCGCCAATCTCCGCGATCGACAACCGGCAAGAGAGTACCGCCATCACCGCCGAATTCGTGATGACGGATGCAGACTTTCGCCAAATCGCCGAGATGCTGCATGCCGACGCCGGAATCCACGTGCCGCGCGGCAAGGCGGCGCTGGTCTATTCGCGCCTCGCCAAAAGGCTGCGCGCGCTCGGGCTGAAAAGCTTCCGCGACTATTGCGAACTCGTCGGATCGAAGTCCGGCGTCAGCGAGCGCCAGCAGATGCTCGCGGCGCTGACCACCAACGTCACCCGCTTCTTCCGCGAGCCGCACCATTTCGAGCATCTGCGCAAGGAGGTCCTGCCGTCGCTCGTCGAAACGGCGCGGC
>JAJXZN010000126.1 GCA_021780015.1 Pseudomonadota bacterium | reverse complement strand
GTGATCCAGGCCGAAGACGAAGGCTGCTGCGGCGCGCTCGTCCATCATATGGGTAAGACGCCGCAGGCGCTCGATTTCGCCCGCGCCAATATCGATGCTTGGCTGAAGCTCAAAGCAGAAGGCGGTCTCGACGCCATTCTCATCACCGCCTCGGGCTGCGGGACGACGCTGAAGGACTACGGCTTCATGCTGCGCGACGATCCCGCCTATGCCGAAAAGGCGGCGGAGGTTTCTCGTCTCGCAAAAGACATTTGCGAATATGTTGCCGGCCTTGGCCTTAGACTCGTGCCGAAGCAGCAACACGACAAGGTCGTTGCCTATCATTCGGCCTGTTCGCTGCAGCACGGGCAGAAGATCACCGATCAGCCGAAACGCCTGTTGAAAGCCGCAGGGTTTCGTCTGCGCGAGATTCCGGAAGGCCATATCTGCTGCGGCTCGGCGGGGACCTACAATATCATGCAGCCTTATTTCGCCGAGCGGCTGCGAGAGCGGAAAATCGCCAATATCGAGTCGGTGCGGCCCGACATCATCGCGCTCGGCAATATCGGCTGCCTGATGCAGATCGCGAGCGGGACGACGATTCCGGTTGTCCACACCGTCGAATTGCTGGATTGGGCGAACGGCGGCCCGATGCCCTTGCAAATCGAACGTGCCGGCGCATGATGGCGGCCTCGGCCGGGGACGGGGATGTCGGAGGATAAACCGAAGCGCGGATTGAAAGCGCCCGCGTCGCGCGCGGGACAGAAAAAGCGCGCCGCGGCGAAGAAAATAGTCTCGAAGAAAGCCGCTTCGAAGAAGGCTGTCGCCAAAAAGGCCGTCCCGACCGCGGCAAAATCCGCCGCCGCAGCGAAAAAAATCGCGGCGCGCAAATCCGTCCCGATCAAGACCGCGCGGGTCAGCAAGCGCGCTCTGCTGCCGCCTCTGCCGCCGCCGACGCTGCCGCTCAAGACATCGCGCAGCAGCGCACGAACGGCATCGCGCGCGACCGTGCTCGGCCGCGGCAAGGGCGCTGCAAAGATCAAGACGGTCTGCGAAATCCCCGCCTGCACCGAGACGGTCTTACGGCAGAAGTTGCGGCTCGCTGCGCCTTATCTCGAACTTTGGCTGGAACGGCCGGCGCGGGCGGAGGACGCCGATGGCACAACGCCGGAGGCCGCCTTCGTTCGGGTCTGGCAATGGCTCATGCTCGCCGCAACGCTCGAAGGCAGCCACGTGGTGATCACGCCGGACCTCGTCGAAAAGCTTTTCGCCGAGGAAATGCGACGCGAGCCGCTGGGTTAGGCGCGTCGCGCCTTCAAGCGGCCCCTATCCAGCCGCCTCGATCATGCCAACGCGTCGAGCCGCGCGATAAAACCCCGAAATGAGCTTTTTTCGTCGGCACTTCGGCCCGATTCCGCCGTTTCAACGGGGTGTTAACCCTAACAATTTCTAATGCGGTTGAATCTTGCGTGGGCCTCGCGCGCCCATGGCATGGCGCCATAACCCAGATTGACCCCATCTAGATCCCATGTTATCCCAAGCTATCCCATGGTTGAGGCTCGCTGCGCCGCTTGGCGTTTGGGCGGCCAGAGGCGGCGAGCCGGCCTGGGATTGTTTTGCGGCGTGGCGTTTGGGGTGGCGGAGGCGGGGGCTTGGACCGGTTCGTCTCGTGTTTCACCAATCGGCTGGATGCGAAGGGTCGCGTGTCGATCCCGGCGCCATTCAGGGCGGTTCTGGCACGCGACGGATTCGACGGGCTCTTCGTGCATCCGGCCTTGGAAGGCGAGGCTGTCGATTGCGGCGGCAACGCCCTGTTGCGGGAAATCGATCAGCTTTTGGCGCGGCACGCGCCCTATTCGGAAGAACGGGATCATCTCTCGACGGCACTTTTTGGCGCCAGCGAGATTTTGAAAGTGGATGCGGAGGGCCGCGTCGTTCTCTCGGAGACGATCAAGGCTATTACGCAGATTACGCAGGAAGTGACCTTCCTCGGAAAGGGAGACAGGTTTCAGATCTGGGAGCCGAGCCGTTTTCAGGCGCATTTCGAGGAGGCCAAAGCTCGATCGCGCGTTTTACGGAAACAGCTTGGATCCCAATCCGCGGCGCCGGACGGGCCGCCGCCGCCACATGGAGCACGGGAATGAATTCGGGCCGCGGCGATCTTCAGCACGTCGCCGCTGGCGGACTGGCCCGCCACATTCCCGTGCTTCGTGCGGAGGTTCTGGAAGCCCTGGCCCCGCATCCGGGCGGCGTCTATCTCGACGCGACCTTTGGCGCCGGCGGCTATTCCGCGGCGATCCTTGCCATTCCCGACACGACGGTTCTGGCGCTCGACCGCGATCCGCGCGCCATTGCCGGTGGCTTCGATCTCGTCGAGGCCGCTGGCGGCCGGCTGACGCTTGTCGAAGCGCGTTTCTCCGAACTCGACGTTGTCGCCGAAGCACAGGGCATCGGCGCGTTCGACGGCATCGTCTTCGACATTGGCGTCTCATCGATGCAGCTCGACGAGGCCGGGCGCGGCTTTTCCTTCCGCAACGACGGTCCGCTCGATATGCGGATGAGCGGGCGCGGCGAGAGCGCCGCCGATCTCGTCAACAAAGCCGACGAGGCGGTACTCGCCGACATCTTCTATCATTTCGGCGAAGAGCGTGCGGCGCGGCGCATCGCCAAGGCCATTGTCGCGGCGCGCACCGAAGCGCCGATCACCACCACCGCGCAGCTTGCCTCGCTGATCGCACGCGTGGTTCCGGCGCGGCCGGGCGCGATCCATCCGGCGACGCGCAGCTTCCAGGCGTTGCGCATTGCGGTCAATGACGAACTTGGCGAACTCGTCGCGGCCCTTTCGGCGGCCGAACACCAGCTAAAGCCGGGTGGCCGGCTTGCCGTCGTGACCTTCCATTCGCTCGAAGACCGCATCGTCAAACAATTCTTCGCCGCGCGGTCAGGCCGCGGCGAGGCCAAATCGCGGCCTTTGCCCGGCGAGCCCAAAAAGCCTGCGCCGAGCTTTACGCTCATCGGCAAGCAGCCGGTCGAGGCCTGCGCCGCCGAAACGAGCGAAAACCCCCGCGCGCGTTCGGCCAAGTTGCGTTTCGCCGCGCGCACGGATGCGCCGCCGCATTCGCTCGATGCCGCGCTCGTCGCGCTCGCGCATCTGCCCCAGCAAAGCAGGAGAAAGGGCTGATGATCCGGCTCCTCAACGTGCTCGCCATCGTCGCCTTGGTCGGCACTGCGATTTTCGCCTATTCGGTAAAATACGAGACGATTTTCCGGGCCGAGAAAATCGTCCAATTGCGCGAAAAGCTCCAGCAGGAGGACGATCAGATCGGCATGCTGCGGGCGGAGTGGGAACATGTCTCGCGGCCCGAGCGCATCGCGGCTTTGGCCGACCAGTTCCTGAAGTTGCAGATGCCGGCGGTGACGCAGATCGTGCCGGCGAGCGGCTTGCCGGACAAAGGCCCGCCGCATGACGACATCGGCCAGGAGCTCGATGCTCTCGGCCTGCAGAACCCTGCGCCCGTCGACCCGACGCCGACCGGGCAGATCAAGCCGGGCGCCACCAAGCCATGACCGAGACCAACGAACCTTACCCGGAGGCCCCCGGCGCGGCGCCGCGCCGGCCGACGAAGCCGCGCCGCGGCTTGCTCGGCGCTCTGCTCACCACGAAGCTCGACAAGAGCACGCGGCGCATTCGCCTGATCGCGTGCGGCTTTGTGCTCGTCTATTGCGTCATCGGCGGCAAGCTCGTCTATTTCGCGATGCATCCGGAATTGCGCCAGACGCACGAAGCTGCGTCCGACACGGTTGCGGCAGCGCGGCCGGATATTCTCGACCGCAATGGCGCCGTGCTCGCGACCGACATCAAAGTCACATCGGTCTTTGCCGAGCCGCGGCGCATCATCGACCGCGATGAGGCGGTCGACCAATTGACGTCTATCTTTCCCGATCTCAATGCGCGCGAACTGACCGAGAAACTCAGCTCGCACAAGGGTTTTGTGTGGGTCAAACGCGCCGTGACGCCGGCCGAGCAGCAGGCGGTCTATCATCTCGGCCTGCCGGGCATCGGCTTCCAGCAGGAGAACAAGCGCGTCTATCCCAACGGCCCCATTGCCGCGCATGTGCTGGGCTATGCCAACATCGATGGCGTCGGCATTTCCGGCCTCGAAAAATATATCGACGGGCAGGGCCTGTCGGCGTTGCAGAGCGCCGGCTTCAATCTGACGACGACAAATTTGAAGCCGATCGTCACCTCGCTCGACCTCAATGCGACCTACGCCGTGCGCGACGAACTGGCCAAGGGTATCGAGAAGTTCAAGGCCAAGGCCGGCGCCGCCGCTATCCTCGATGTCAACACCGGCGAAGTCATCGCTCTGGCCTCGCTGCCGGATTTCGACCCCAACAATCCTGTCGATGCGCTCGATCCGCATCGCATCAACAGGCTCACGGTCGGCGTCTATGAGATGGGCTCGACCTTCAAGGCGCTCTCGATCGCCATGGCGCTCGATGCCGGCAAGGTGACGCTGAACAGCAAGATCGATGCGCGCGAGTCGCTGCGCTACGGCCGCTTCACCATTCACGACTTTGAGCCGCAGCACCGCTTCCTGTCGGTGCCGGAAGTCTTCACCTATTCCTCAAACATCGGCACCGCGCGCATGGCGATGATGGTCGGCGTCGATGGCCACAAGGCTTTCTTGCGCAAAATGGGGCAATTGACGCGTCTGCGCACGGAACTGCCTGAGTCGGCGCCGCCCCTCGTGCCGAAGAATTGGGGCGAACTCAACACGATGACGATCGCTTTCGGGCAAGGCCTCAACGTCGCACCTCTACAGGCGCTGATGGCCGTCGGCGCGCTCGTCAACGGCGGCCTGATGATCAATCCGACCTTTTTGAAGCGCAGCGAGGCCGAGGCGAAACTTGACGCGCCCCGCGTCGTCAAGCCTGAGACCTCCGAGAGTCTGCGCTATCTGATGCGCCTCAATGCCCAGATCGGCACCGCCAAGAACGCCAATATCGACGGCTATTTCGTCGGCGGCAAAACCGGCACCGCCGACAAGATCGAGCACGGCCATTATTCGCATGACAAGGTCCTGACCACGTTCATGGCGATTGTCCCGGCCGACAAGCCCAAGTATCTTTTCTTCGTGATGCTCGACGAACCGCAGGCAATCCCCGGAACCTATGGCTTCCACACCGCCGCGTGGAACTCGGGCGCCGTGGCCGGCAAGATCGTCGCGCGCGTCGGGCCGCTGCTCGGCATCGAGCCGCGTTTCACCCCGCCGAGCGAACCTTTCCCGCTGCTGGCGCAGCTTGGCTATGCCGCCGCCAATTCTGCGGTCGTGACCGGAAGCCATTGATGCGGCTTGTTCGGCGACTTGGCGATCTCCTGCCCGAGGCGGCGCTGGCCGGGCCTTTGGCGGGGCGCGAGATCGCCGGGATCAGCGCCGATAGCCGCAGCGTCGGCGAGAATTTTGCCTTCTTCGCTTTGCCCGGCAGCAGGGCGGACGGCGCGGCCTATGCCGCTGAGGCCGTCGCGCGCGGGGCGATCATCGTCATTGGCCAGCGCGTCATCGATGTCGGGCAGGCGGCGTTTATCGAAGTGCCGGATGCGCGCCGGGCCTTGGCGCTCGCCGCAGCGCGCTTCTATCCGCGCCAGCCCGAGACCATCGTTGCGATCACCGGCACCAGCGGCAAAAGCTCGGTTGCCGCCTTCACCCGGCAGATCTGGCTTGCGCTCGGCCGCCGCGCCGCATCGCTCGGCACGATCGGACTTGTCGCGCCGTCCGGCGAGGTCTACGGCTCGCTGACGACCCCCGACCCGATCTCGCTGCACAGGACGCTCGACGAATTGGCTCAGGACGGCGTGACGCATCTCGCCTTTGAAGCGTCGTCGCATGGGCTCGATCAACGCCGGCTCGATGGCGTGCGGGTCGCCGCCGGCGCCTTTACCAATCTGTCGCGCGACCATCTCGATTATCATCCCGATATGGATTCCTATCTCGCGGCGAAGCTGCGCCTGTTCGATACGCTGCTGACATCGGGGCAGGCGGCGGTTGTCAATGCGGATAGCGACGTGGCGGAGAAAGTCATCGCGGCGTGCCGGGCGCGGAGCTTGCGTCTTTTCACGGTCGGGCTGGCCGGTGAAGCGATCCGGCTTTTGCGCATCCAGCCGGAAGACTTTGCGACCGCGCTTTCGTTGCAGCATGCGGGCCGCACGTATTCGGTACGCTTGCCGCTCGCCGGCGATTTCCAGGTGCAGAATGCGCTGGTCGCGGCGGGTCTTGCGCTCGCAACGGGTGAAGCGCCCGAGCCGGTTTTCGCGGCGCTCGAAACGTTGCAGGGCGCTGCCGGCCGGCTCGAACTTGTCGGGCGCCGCCACCATGCGCCGATCTTCGTCGATTACGCGCATAAGCCCGATGCGCTCGATAAAGTCCTGCGGACCTTGCGGCCCTTGGCTCGCGGCAAGCTGGTGGTCGTCTTCGGCTGCGGCGGCGACCGCGACAAGGGCAAGCGCCCGATCATGGGCGAACTCGCCGCGCGGCTCGCCGATGATGTCATCGTCACCGACGACAATCCGCGCTCGGAAGATCCGGCGGAAATCCGCGCCGAGATCCTGGCCGGCGCGCGCAACGTGCCGGGCGCCAGGATCGACGAGATCGGCGATCGGGCGCAGGCGATCGCGGCCGGTGTTGCGGCACTTGAAGAGGGGGACGTGCTGCTCGTCGCCGGCAAGGGCCATGAAACCGGCCAGATCGTCGGCGACAAAATCCTGCCGTTTTCGGATCAGCAATGCATCCGCGCCGTCTTGGGAGTTTCTGCGGCATGAGTTTTGACATGTCGCAGGAGAGCGCGTTGGCGCCGGAAGCCTACATCGAGCCTTTGTGGACGCCGCTCGGCCTGTTCGCGCCGCTGCGCGCCCGGCTCAGCGGCGCCATGCCGCAGCCGATCTTCGGCATTTCGATCGATACGCGGACGCTCATGCCCGGCGATCTCTTTTTCGCGATCAGGGGCGAGCGTAACGACGGGCACGATCATGTCGCCGATGCCTTCGCCAAAGGCGCAGCGGCTGCCGTCGTCGATGAAGATCATGCCGATCGATTGAAAGAGACCGGCCCGCTTTACGTCGTGCGCGACGTGTTGCGTGCGCTCGAAGGGCTCGCTGTCGCCGCGCGGGCGCGCACGGCAGCGCGGATCGTTGCTGTCACCGGGTCGGTGGGCAAGACGACGACGAAGGAGGCCTTGCGCCATGTTTTGTCGCACGAAGGTGCGACGCATGCTTCGGCGGCATCCTACAATAATCATTGGGGCGTGCCGCTGACGCTCGCGCGGATGCCGCGCGACACGCGTTTCGGCGTCATCGAGATCGGCATGAATCACGCCGGCGAAATTCTGCCGCTGACCGGCATGGCGCGGCCTCATGTTGCGATCATCACCACCGTCGCGCCGGTGCATCTCGAATTCTTCGATTCGGTCGAAGCCATCGCCGATGCCAAGGCGGAAATCTTTACTGGCCTCGTGCCCGGCGGCGTTGCGATCCTCA
>JAJXZN010000023.1 GCA_021780015.1 Pseudomonadota bacterium | reverse complement strand
GCGCCGATCATCACCACCACCGCCACCGCGGCGTCGGTGCCGGGGACTACCGAATTCTGCGTCTGGGCCAAGGAAAGCTCGGCAAACCTCGGCCGGCAGGTGCTCATCGATATGAAGCCGAACGGCCACGCTTGGTTCGGCACCGCCGTTAACGTTGTCGACGGCGAACAATATACCGCCCGCATGTCGCTGGAAGGCGCTCGCACCCTCAAAGTCGAAGGCTGCCTGATCGGCGGCATGATCTGCGGCGGCCAGGAATGGTCGCGCGTGAAATAAGCGCTAACCGTTCGCAATCGAAGACTTTGCCCGGCGCCCGCATGGACGGTCGCGGCCCTTCATCTCCGGCGTCGTTTATGTCAGACTTCCGTTATGCGTTTTGGCGCGCTGCGGAAGAAGGAGCAAACTTGCCGTCGCGTTTGGGGTGGTTCGGCCGCAGAAGTCTGTTCGGCAAATATGTCATCACTTTCGTCGCTCTGGTCATTTCCATCCTGGCGCTCAGCGGCGCCACCGAGATGTGGTTCACCTATAGCGATCGTAAGGCCGAACTGCTGCGCACACAGATGGAAAAAGCCGACGACGCGGCGCAGCGCGTCGAGCAGTTCATCGCCGAGATCGAACGCCAGATCAATTGGGCGACCCGCGCCAGTTCCGTCACCCTCGATCAGCGCCGCGCCGACTATGCGTTGATCCTGCAACATACGCCCGCCGTGGCGCAGATTTCGGAGCTCGACGCCAAGGGTCGGGAAATCCTGCGCTTGGGCCGCGCCGGCCTCTCGCCTGATCCGCACGAGGATTTCTCGAAATCGCCCGCATTTCTCCATGCCACGAACGCCAACGTCTGGCTCGGGCCGGTGACGTTCACGCGCCATGGTCCGACGATGCAGATTTCCGCGGCGCTCTCCGGCAAGCAAATGGGCGTCGCCGTCGCAACGATCGAACTCCGATTCCTGTCAGACATTCTGAATGGCATCCAGGCCGCCGCCGGCATGTATGCCTACATCACGAAGGCCGATGGCGATCTTATCTCGCATACCGATTCATCGATGCTGGTGCACCGGCCGGATTTGCTGAAGCTGCCGCAGGTCGCTGCGCTCGCAAAAAATCCGGAAGGCGCCGTTTCGGTCGGCCGCAGCCTCGACGGGCAAGCCGTCCTTGCCGCTTCCGCGCCGATCCCCTCGATGCAATGGTGGCTTTTCGTCGAACAGCCGCTTGCCGACGCCTTCGCGCCGGTGACGGATCTGCTCGGCCGGCTGTTCATCATCTTGCTTCTGGCGCTCGTGCTCTGCATCGGCGCCGGATTGATCCTCGCGCGCTGGATGACGGTGCCGATCCAGGCAGTGCGCGACGGCGCCGCGCATCTCGCCGAAGGCAATTTCAGCCATAAGCTTGAGGTGCGGACCGGCGACGAGATCGAGGACCTTGCCGACGACTTCAACCTGATGGCCGCCCAGTTGCAGGATTCCTACGCCAAGCTCGAACAGAAGGTCGAAGAGCGCACCCACGATCTCGAACGCTCGGTCAGCGAATTGCGCGCCCTCGAAGAGGTGGGGCTCGCCCTCGCCGCTTCGCTCAATCTCAACGAAGTGCTGGCGACGATCGTCGTGCGCTCGGTCGAAGTGACCGGCGCCCACGGCGGCGCCATCTACAGCTTCGATCCCGAGCGCCGCGCCTTCAATCTCGCCGAAGCCTATGGTCTCGATCCGGATTTTGTCGCCGCGATCCGGGAGGTGAAGATCCGCCGCCCGCACGGTCTCTTGAGCGAAGTCGCCGAGCGAAAGGTGCCGATCCAAATTCCGCATATCGCCGCCGCACGCGATTTTCCCTTGCGCGGTGCGACGCTTGCCGCGGGCTTCCAATCGGCTTTGATCGCGCCGCTGATCGGCTCGGCCGAGTTTCTCGGCGTGCTGGTCATCGAGCGGCGAGAGTCCGGCTATTTTCCCGACAATACCGTCGCGCTCATCAAGACTCTCGCCAACCAATCGGTCCTGGCGATGAGTAACGCAAAATTGTTCGAGCAGGTTCAGGAAAAGAACAAGCAGCTCGCTATCGCCAACGAGCATAAATCGCTGTTCTTCGCCAATATGAGCCACGAGTTGCGCACGCCGCTCAACGCCGTGCTCGGCTATACGGAGCTCATGCAGGATGGCATCTATGGCGAGATCCCCGACCGCGCCAAACAGGTGCTGGCGCGCATCCAAACCAACGGCGCGCACCTGCTCAGCCTCATCAACGACGTCCTCGACATTTCGAAGATCGAGGCGGGCGAACTCACCCTGTCGCTCGGCGATTATTCTCTGCGTGCCGTGATCGAAACCGTGGTGAATGCGACGGGATCGCTGGCACAGGCCAAGGGACTGCGCATTTCGACCGACGTCGCGCCCGACCTGCCGATCGGGCGCGGCGATGAGCGCCGGCTGACCCAAGTGCTCTTGAACATCGTCAGCAATGCCATCAAATTCACTGACAAGGGTGGCGTGATGATCCGTGCCAAGGCATCGGGGACCGATTTCAAGCTTTCTGTCGAGGACACCGGGCCCGGCATTGCGCCGGAGGATCAGGCACGTATCTTCGAGGCATTCCATCAAGTGGACAGCACGATCACCAAACAGAAGGGCGGCACCGGCCTCGGCCTTTCCATCAGCAAGCGTTTCATCGAGATGCACGGCGGCACCATCGGCCTCACGTCCACGCTTGGCGAAGGCTCGACCTTCAGGGTGCAAATTCCGGTGCGTGTCGATCGGCAGATGGAGGCGGCATGACAAAGCGCATTCTCGTCGTCGAAGATACCGAGGATAATCGGCAGATCCTGCGCGACGTGCTGAGCGATGCGGGGTTCGACCTGATCGAAGCCGGTGACGGCGAGGAAGGCGTGCGGATGGCCGCCAAATTTCACCCCGATCTGGTGCTGATGGACATTCAGCTTCCGATCGTCGATGGTTATGAAGCGACGCGGCGCATCAAGGCCGACCCGGCGCTGCGCCATATCCCCGTCATCGCGGTCACGTCCTATGCTTTGTCACAGGATGAGAAGAAAGCGCTCGCCGTCGGCTGCAGCGGCTATGTCGCCAAGCCTTTCAGCCCGCGCGCGCTGCTTGCGAAAATCCGTGAGTTCCTGCCATGAACAAAGGCTGATTGGTTGCGCGAACGCCCTTGCATCCTCGCTGTCGACGATGTTTTCGAGAATCTCGAGATCGTCTGCCTGCGGCTTGAGGCCAACGGTTACAATGTGATCACCGCCACCGACGGTGTCGAAGCCCTCGATCAGGCCCGCGCACACAAGCCCGATCTCATCCTTCTCGACATCATGATGCCGAAGCTCGACGGCATTTCGGTTCTGAAGGAACTCAAGGCCGATCCTGGCCTTGGCTTTATTCCGATCTTGCTTTTGACCGCCAAGGCCGATCGCAGCGACGTCGTCGCCGGGCTCGAAGCGGGCGCGGATGATTATCTGACGAAGCCGCTCGACCAGGCGGCGCTGGTTGCGCGCGTGCGTTCGATGCTGCGGATCAAGGCCCTGCACGACAAGGTGCAGGATCAGGCGCGGCAACTGGCCTTGCAGGCCGAGGAACTCGCCGAGTGGAACCGCGTCCTCGAAGCGCGCGTCGCCGAACAAGTTGCCGAGATCGAGCGCATCAGCCGGCTGAAGCGCTTTCTTGCCCCGCAGGTCGCCGATGTGATCGCGCTCTCCGGCGATCCCGACGCTCTGTTGGCAAGCCACAGCGCCGAGGTCACCGTGCTTTTTTGCGACCTGCGCGGCTTCACCGCCTTTACCGAAGCGGCGGAACCCGATCAGGTCATGAAAGTGCTGAGCGAATTCCACGCCGCGCTCGGCGATCTCATCCACCGCTATGAAGGCACGCTCGAACGCTTCGCCGGCGACGGGCTGCTGACGCTGTTCAACGATCCCCTGCCCTGTAGCGACCATACCGAGCGGGCGGTGCGGCTCGCCGTCGATATGCGCACGCAGCTTGAGACTTTGTCGGGGGATTGGCGGCAGCGCGGCCACGAACTTGGCTTTGGTATTGGCATCGCCCGTGGCACGGCGACTTTGGGGAAGATCGGATTCGACCGCCGATTCGATTATGCCGCCATCGGCAGCGTCACCAATCTCGCCTCGCGACTTTGCGACGAAGCCAAATCCGGACAGATTCTTGTCGATCGCAATGTCTTTGCGATTGCCGAGACGCTGTTTGAAGTCGAGCGCCTGCCGCCGCTTGCGCTCAAGGGTTTTAGCCGGCCGGTTGAAGCCTTCGCCGTCCTCGGCGCCCTGCCTGCCGCTCAGCAAGCCTAATCATCATCTTGCGTCATAAGCAACGCGGCAACGACGCGCCGTGCATCGTGCACGACGACGTCGGCAATATGCGGCTGGCTCAAAATATCGGCGAAGGAAAAGATATCTGCGAGCCGGGCGATCCGCCGCCAGTCCTTCGGCAGGTAGCCGCCCGCTTCGGTATAGGCGCGCGCGAGCGCTGCGGCAAACGCGGCATTGCCGTCGAAGGGCGGGCGCAGCAGATTGCCGAAATCCATGGCCGGCGAGGCGCTCAGCG
Source organism: Pseudomonadota bacterium (assembly GCA_021780015.1). Lineage (GTDB taxonomy): Bacteria > Pseudomonadota > Alphaproteobacteria > Rhizobiales > Beijerinckiaceae > Methylovirgula. Next base: position 2,969 of record JAJXZN010000023.1, on the reverse strand, counting down.
CATACTCCCAATCGATGATCGCGGCGATTTCGTCGTCGCGCTCTGGGCGGATGAGAATATTCGACGCATTGAAGTCGCCATGCACAAGGCAAGGCTGCTTGAGCCACCCAGCGAGACTATCGCCGTATGTCGCGGCATAGGCGATAAGACTGCGGGCCAGGTCGCGGCCGAGCCTCTCGCCGCCGGGGCCGCGCATCAAGCTCTGCTCGAGATAGGCGAGCATCCCCTGGCGATCGAAATCGATCGGGCCCTTCACTGTGAGGTCGGCGTCGAAGAAGCCGAAAATCTCGAAGGTGAAGCTGTGGATCGCTGCAAGCGCGCGGCCGATCTTAGCGCCCACGGCGAGCAGCCGATCCTGATCCATGTCGCGCAGAGCATGTTGCAGATCGGGTCCTTCGATCCAATCGAGGACGGCATAGGGATGGCCGGTGATGGGATTGGCTTCGCCGAGGCCGAAGAAATGCAGGACCGGCACGCGCGGCGCGATCAAGGCATCGATCGCCCGCTCCTTCTCGGCCGGCGCGACTCCGCGCTGATAGAGCCGCAACAGCAGCGGCGCCTCGCGGCGCGCAAGGCTCACTTTGTAATTGGTATTGGTGAGACCGCCTCCGACAAGCGCAAAGCCGCGGACCGTATCGCCGGGAAATAGCGGCAGAACCAGCTGCGCAACCGCGGCAGTATCGAGAGCGACGGCCGGCACCTGCCGTGGCCAATGTTCTTTCATAGCGCCGATGCCTTGGGCCGCCGATTCGTTGAGCGGAACCTGCCTGCGTCTAAAGGCAAACGCCTGCAAGCGCAATTTCTACGCCGCAAGCCTGCCCCTGGCGCGGCGCGGTGACGACGTGCCCTCCCGCTGAAAATTGCGGTCGGCGCCTCGCTTTCGCGTCGGGAAACTCGCTATACAGCCGAGCGTTTATCGGCTTTGATCGGACGCTTGCGAGCCTGAAACCCATCGCGAAAGGCGAGACGCTTCGCTAAAATGAATCTTCTGCCAAAAGCCTTTCCGCTCGGCAGCGCAGCGCAGTCCGCAATGCCGCGAAGGAATTCCCGGCGCATTCTCTGCGTCTTCCCGCGCTACACGCCCTCGTTCGGCACGTTTGAATATTCTTACGGTTTGACCATGGGGACCCGGGCGTTCATGCCGCCGCAAGGGATTCTGCTGATCGCGGCAGCTCTGCCGAAGCATTGGCAGGTGCGCTTTATCGACGAGAATATGCAGCCGGCGACCGACCGCGACTTTGCCTGGGCCGATGCGGTTTTCGTCAGCGGTATGCACATCCAGCGGCGGCAGATCGACGACATCGGCCGGCGCGCCCATCGCTTCGATAAGGTTACGGTGCTGGGCGGGCCGTCCGTTTCCTCTTGCCCGCACCATTATCCGAGCTTCGACTATCTTCATATCGGCGAGATCGGTGACGCAACCGATGATCTTATTGCCATCTTGGCGCGCGACGTGACGCGGCCTGAACATCAGGTTCTGCTCAAGACAAAGACCCGGCGCGACCTTGCCGACCTACCCGCCCCGGCTTACGAGCTCGCAAAGATCGATCGCTATCTACTCGGTTCGATTCAGTTTTCGAGCGGCTGCCCATATAAATGCGAGTTTTGCGACATTCCCGGCCTTTACGGCCGCGTGCCGCGGCTCAAGACGCCGCAGCAGATCATCGCCGAGCTCGACGGACTGGTCGATGCCGGCGTTGCCGGCTCGGTCTATTTCGTCGATGACAATTTCATCGCCAATCGCAAGGCCGTCGCCGCGCTTCTGCCGCATCTCATCGCCTGGCAGAAGCGGCGCGGCTATCCGACGGGCCTCTCCTGCGAGGCGACGCTCAACATCGCCCGCACGCCGGACATTCTCGCCATGATGCGCGAGGCCGGCTTCGAGACGATCTTCTGCGGCATCGAAACGCCGGAACCCGATGCTTTGAGGGAGATGGACAAGAAGCAAAATCTGGCTTTGCCGATTCTCGAGGCTGTGCGCGCTATCAATCGGTACGGGATGCAAGTCGTCTCCGGAATCATCCTCGGCCTCGACAGCGACGCGCCGGACACCGGGCGGCGCATTCTCGATTTCATCGATCAGTCGCAAATCCCGATGCTGACCATCAACCTGCTGCAGGCGCTGCCGCAGACGCCGCTTTGGGAGCGGCTGGCGGAAGCCGACCGGCTCGACGACGACGAGCGCCGCGAGTCGAACGTGCGCTTCCTGCTTCCCTACGATGACGTCGTGGGGATGTGGAAAGACTGCATGAAAGAGGCCTACGAGCCCGAAGCGCTCTATGCACGCTATCAATACCAGCTCGAAAACACTTGGGCCAATCGGCTCAGGCGCCCGGCAAGCAAGGCGCGGTTCTCGCCGAAAAACATCCGCCGCGGGCTCGTCATGCTGGTGAAGATTTTCTGGACATTGGGCGTACGCGCCGACTATCGCCGCACCTTCTGGCGCTATAGCTGGCCGTGGCTCATGCGCGGCAAAATCGAATTTCTGATCGCGACATCGGTGTGCATCCATCATCTTGTGATGTTCGCGCGCGACGCCTGCGCCGGGCGCACCAATGCCTCGAATTATGCGCATAGGCCGCGCGATTCCGCCGGCGCGCGCGCCCAAGTCGCAGCGGAATAGCTAGTCCTCGTTCAAAAGATCCGTTCCGTAGGAATTATCTATCAGGCAAAGCCATTTTCCGTCGGCGTTCTTGCGAAAGACGTAAGTTGCCCGGCGGACCGACGGCATTGGCGCGCCATTGGCTCCCTGCGTGTCCAAGACCGCCTCCGCGATGACAAGAGCTGTGTCCCCGCTCTCGATGATCTTCATCTTGTCTTGCGTGATTTTAAGGGCGTGATTGAAGTGATCGGCAATCGCGACAAAGGCGTTGCGAATCTGCTCCTTGCCGACAGCATTCAGCCCCGGCCTGACGACGAGAGTCGCATGATCGTCGTAGAAGTCCATCACCGCTTCGAAGTCTTCTGCC
>JAJXZN010000022.1 GCA_021780015.1 Pseudomonadota bacterium | reverse complement strand
GTTGGTGCCCATCATCTTGATGACTTCTTGCGAAGCGACCGGCCCCTGCGCGATGACTTGCTTGGCGCCTTCGAGCGTCGTCACCGTCGTATAGGGGTTTAGGTTTTGCGGCATCCCCTGCCAGACGAAGAACAGACCGACGACGATCGAGGCCGGCAGCAGAATGTAGAGCGTGCAGCGGGTCAGATCGATCCAGAAATTGCCGATCGACTGCGCCGAGCGCCGCGAGAAGCCGCGGATCAGCGCTACGGCGAGCGCGATGCCCGTCGCCGCGGAAACGAAATTATGCACCGTCAACCCGGCCATCTGCGTGAGATAGCTCATGGTCGTTTCCGGCACATAGGATTGCCAGTTGGTGTTGGTGACGAAGCTCACCGAGGTGTTGAAGGCGAGACTCTGTTCGACCGCGCTCTGGCCTTGCGGATTGAACGGCAGGACGCCTTGCAGCCGCTGAATGGCATAAAGGGCGACGAAGCCCGCGGCGCTGAAAAAGGCCATGGCGATCGCATAGGTCACCCAATGCTGCTCTTCGGCTTCGTTGACGCCGCAGATTGCATAGACCGCGCGCTCGATGGGGCGCAGGATCGGCGAGAGAAAGGTCCGTTCGCCCGAAAAGACGCGCGTCATGTAGAAGCCGACCGGCTTCGTCAGCGCGATGATCACGATCGAATAAAGCGCGATCTGAATCCATCCGTTCACAGTCATTGCAGGACTCCTAGAACCGCTCGGGACGGACGAGCGCGTAAACGAGGTAGGCGAGGATGAAGATGACGGCGAGGCCGCCGAGGGCGTAATCGAGGATCATGTTCGGCTCACAATCTGTCGCAGGCGTAGACGTAAAGCGTGAGAACCAGGAACGCGGCTATCCCGATCGCGAGATAAAGAATGTCGAACATCGAAAAATCTCCATGGCGGCGCAGGCGATGATCGCAGAGGATTGGGCTTCCTGACGCTGCGATCTGCCCGCTTGGCCTACGGAGCAGGATGTGGCCGAAAAGAAATAAAGGATCGAGCGGTCTTCGCAGGTGCGGAAATATAAATTCCATATAAGCCTGCGCGGCCGGGGACGACAAAACCTTGACGCCGATCAAAGCCGCATTCGAGACGGCGTTTAATCTGAAAAAGCGAACTCAGAATTCTCGATAAACGCGATGGCGCTCAGCCGGCCGGCGGCGCGGTCGGAAGCAGGGCGACATTGGCGAGAGTTTGCTCATCGTGCACGGTCAAGCGTTCGCGGGTGAGCGAGATCAGGCCTTCGCGACGGAGGCTGCCCAGCGTGCGGCTGGCGTGCGTGACCGTTATGCCGAGAGCGTCTGCGACGTGCGCAAGGCTCAATGGAAAGGGGACGGTGTTACCCTCGACGTAGCCACGTTTTTTGAGTTCGCCGAACAGCAAGAGCAACAGCCAAGCCGTGCGCTCTTGCGAATTGCGCTGGTTGATTTCGGCCAGGCGGGCTTCGTTGCGAATGAGACCCGCGGCGCAGGTGACCTCGATACGCCGCAGAATTGCTTTCGCGGCTTGCGCCTCGCGGTCGATATCCTTCAATGCGAAGGTGCAGAGCGCCGTCTCGGTGAGCGCATGCACCGTGTAGGGCAGATACGGCACGAGCAGCAGCGGCAAAAGGATCGGATCGCCCGGCAACAAAAATTCGAGAATCTGCCGCCGGCCGTTGGGAAGAACCGTAAAGCGGAAAGCCCAGCCTTCGCGTAGGATATGCACCTGGCCGCCCGCATTGCCTTGATGATAAATCGAACGGCCCTTGCGGCAGATGTGGATGCCGGCGCCGTCGTGCGCAATCGTGGTCTGCTTGCCGGATGCCTTGCAGAATTCACGCAGCACGCATTGCGTGCAGACGCGGAGCAATTGCAAATTCCCGAGATTGTTCATGTCGTCTCCGTCGCCTGAGCCTCGCAGAATCGAAACGGCCCACGGCGCAGGCCGCGAGCTTTAGCGCTTCTTGCATTTTGTCATCAAACAAAAACCATGCCTTGCGCGACCGATGCCGGGACATTCGCGCGCCGGAGCTTCTTTACAGCGGCGCGGCGGCGCCGACTTTGCGAAATGTCAAACTCATTAGTCGAATGCGCGCTGCCACCTGTCGCACTGGTCTTGCCGGGCGCGGCGTGGGATTGAGAGTTAACTTCCTCCTAGGAAGTGTTGGAAACGCCAGTCCCGCAAAGGGCATTCGAAGCTCAATGATCAAGCAGCGGAAATTGATTCTAGGATCGACGTGCCTGACGCTCGTTCCGCAACTCGCCTTCGCCCGCAATCCCTTCGAGTTCCAAACACCGGTGACGCCGATTGCGCGTGAGACGCTTTATGTCCACGATCTTTTTCTGACGATTATCGCGGTTCTCTTTTCAGTCGGTTTCGGCTTTCTTCTCTTTTCGGTCATCCGTTACCGGGCGAGCCGCGGCCATCGGCCCGCATTGTTCTCGGCGCCGCGGACGCCGCTGCAATGGGCGCTGTCGGCGCTGCCGATCCTCACCCTCGTCGTCATCGATTATATCGTGATGGGCATTCCCGCCTATCACGCGGTGCTCACTCTCGCCAATACCCGCGAGGATGCGGCTCTCGTCGTCAAAGTGACGGGCAGCCAATGGCGTTGGCGCTATGATTATCCCGATCAGGGCATTTCCTTCATCAGCAATCTGTCGACATCGCAGGAGCAGCGCGACAGCGGCGCGCCGACAGATCCGAATTATCTTCTCGAAGTCGATAAGCCGCTCGTCCTGCCGGTCGGCAAGAAAGTGCGCGTGCTGCTTACCTCGACCGATGTGATCCACGCCTGGTGGATTCCATCCTTCGGCATCAAGCAGGACGCCGTGCCCGGGTTCCTGCGCGAAACCTGGGTGAAGATCGACCGGCCTGGGATCTATCGCGGCCAATGCGCCGAACTTGGCGGCGGCGGCCACGGCTTCATGCCGATCGTCGTCGAGGCGAAGGCGCAGCCGGACTTCGACAAATGGCTTGCCGATGCGCAGACGGCCGCAGCGCAGGCCGCCGCGGTCACGACGCTGAGCAAGCCCGAGCTCCTCAAGCGCGGCCAGCAGGATTACGCCACTTATTGCGCACTCTGCCATCAGCCGACAGGGCTCGCATGCCGGGCGCCATTCCGCCGATCGCTGGCGGCAAGCCGTTCACCGCGCCGCCGGCCATGACCGATCTTCTCGTTCAGCGCGGCTTCTACAACGCCGGCAAGATCGTCGTCGGCCCGGTGGCGCGCCATATCGACATCGTGCTCAAGGGCATTCCCGGTACGCCCATGCCCGCTTTCGGGACGCAATTGGGCGATGCCGATATCGCAGCTCTCGTGACCTACGAGCGTAATAGTTTCGGCAATCAGACCGGCGACGTCGTCCAGCCTTCGGCCGTGAAGGCGGCGCGCGCGAAATAATCAGGTGCCTAAAAAGGAAAAAGCCAATGAGCAGCGCCATTACGGATTTCGGTCATCACGATGCTCACGGCGAGCCGCGCGGCCTGCTGCGCTGGCTGACGACGACCAATCATAAGGACATCGGCATCCTTTACATGCTGTTCGGGCTGACGATGTTTTTGCTCGGCGGCTTCTTCGCCGAGCTGATCCGCGGCCAGCTCATCCATCCGGCCAATCATCTGCTGACACCGGAACTCTATAATCAGGTCATCACCTTGCATGGCCTCGTCATGGTTTTCGGTGCGCTGATGCCGGTGACCGCCGGCTTCGCCAATTACCTCGTTCCGCTGATGATCGGTGCGCCGGACATGGCGCTGCCGCGGCTCAATAACTGGGGCTTTTGGTTGCTGCCGCCTGCAGCGATCGTCCTCGTTCTTCCCTTCGTCCTCAAGCTGATCGGCATCGGCAACGGCCCCGTCGATACCGGCTGGACCATGTACGCGCCGTTGTCGGTGCAGGGCGGCCCCGGCGTCGATTTCGCGATCTTTGCGATCTTCCTGCTCGGTGCCTCATCGCTGATGGCCTCGATCAACATCGTCGTAACGATTTTCAATCTGCGCGCGCCGGGCATGACGCTGATGCAAATGCCGCTCTTCGTCTGGAGCTGGCTGATGACCTCGTTCCTGCTGATCGCGGTCTTTCCGGCGCTGATCGCCGGCAGCGCCATGCTCCTCGCCGATCGGCATTTCGGTACACACTTCTTCAGCGCCGCCGGCGGCGGCGATCCGGTGCTGTGGGAGCACCTTTTCTGGTTTTTCGGCCATCCCGAGGTTTACATCCTTCTGTTCCCGACTGCCGGCATCATGTCGCACATCTTGCCGACCTTCGCGCGCAAGCCCGTCTTCGGCTATCGCGCCCAGGTTTATTCCTATTGGGCGATCGCGGCCTTGTCGGTGGTGGTCTGGGCGCACCACATGTTCACCTCCGGCATGCCGGTCGCCGGCCAGCTTTATTTCATGTATTCGACGATGCTGATTTCGGTGCCGCTCGGTGTGCTTTTCTTTTGCTGGATGGGCACGATCTGGCAGGGGGCGCTGAGCTTCGAGACACCGATGCTCTTTGCGCTCGGCTACATCGTCCTCTTCGGCATCGGCGGCCTGACCGGCCTCGTCCTCGCCGATGCCGTCGCCGACCAGCAATATCACAACAGCTTCTTCCTCGTAGCGCATTTCCACTATGCGCTGTTCGGCGGTCCGATCATGGGCGTCATTGCCGGCGTCTATTACTGGCTGCCGAAGATGACCGGGCGCATGTACAGCGAGCGTCTCGGAAAATGGCATTTCTGGCTGACGATGATCGGCTTCAACATCACCTTCATGTCGCAGTTCTTTCTCGGCGTCGCCGGCATGCCGCGCCGCATCCCGGACTATGCGCTGCAATTCGCGCCGTTGAATATGGTCTCGAGTCTCGGCGCCTTTCTGCTTGGCGCGTCGCAATTGCTGCTCGTCTATAACATCGCCCGCGCCGCGGCGGGCTACGGCAAGCCGGCGACAAATGAGGTCTGGGACGGCGCGCAAGGCCTCGAATTCACGCTGCCGTCGCCGCCGCCGCATCACACCTTCGAAGAACAGCCGGTCGTCACATGAGCGAGGCAAGCCGCGCCGCGAGGATCATGACGCAGCGCGCCGCGAACCGGCGGCTGGCCTTTGCCTTGCTCTTTGTCGCCCTGGGCTTCCTCGGCTTCGGCTTCGGGCTCGTGCCGCTTTATAATTCGTTCTGTCAGATCACCGGCCTCAACGGCAAGACGGGCGAGGCGACAGCGCGGCCCGCGGGCGGCGTCGATCTGTCCCGCACCGTCACGGTCGAATTCACCAGCACGGTGATGCCCGGCTTGCCCTGGCGATTCGAGCCCATGGTGCGGCGGCTGCGCATTCACCCCGGCGAGCCTGCGAATGCAGCCTATCTCGCCGTCAATCTCGGCGGTACGCGGCGCGACGGCCAGGCCATTATGAGCGTCAGTCCTGAGCAGGCGGCGACGCATTTCAAGAAGATCGAATGTTTCTGCTACCACAAGCAGGCGCTCGATCCGCAGCAAACGCGTCTCATGCCGATCGTCTTCTTTGTGAGCCGCGATCTGCCGCAGGAAATTTCCACGATCACCGTGTCCTATTCGGCTTTTCCGGTGACGGAAGAGGTCGCTTTGAGGGGAGAGAACCGACGTGAGCGCTGATATCGCCGCAACCCGCCGCTACTTCGTTCCACGGCCGAGCCCTTACCCCGCGCTCATGTCGTTCTCAATCATGCTGCTCGCGATCGGGCTCGGTCTCGCCGTCAACGGCTATCCCGCCGGCCGCTGGTTCACCGGCATTGGCCTGCTGTCGATCCTCTTTGCGCTGGTACGCTGGATCGGCAATGTCATCGCCGAGAGCCAGGGCGGCTTTTATCATCATTGGGAAGACCGTTCGTTCCGCCTCGGCATGATTTGGTTCATCATTTCCGAAGTGGTTCTGTTCGCGACACTGTTCGGCGTCTTGTTCTACGAGCGCGAAGTGTCGCTGCCCTGGCTCGCTTCGCTCGATGCGCATTTCACGCCCTGGCCGCATTTCGCCGGCGCATGGCCCTCCGCCGGACCGGCCGGCAAGAGCTTTTCGACCGTCAATCCCTGGGGCATTCCGGCGATCAACACGCTTCTCCTTGTCAGTTCCGGCGCGACGGTGACGCGAGCGCATTATTGGCTGCGGCGCGACCATCGCGCGGCACTCGTTTTTTGGCTCGGTTTGACGATCGCTCTCGGCGCGATCTTCTTGGTTCTGCAGGCGCATGAATTCTATGAGGCCTATACCGAGCTCGGCCTGACGCTTGGCTCGGGCGTCTATGGCGCGACCTTTTTCGCGCTGACCGGATTACACGGATTCCACGTCACCGTCGGCGTCGTCATGCTGTCGGCGCTGCTCGTGCGCATCTTTCGCGGCCATTTCGATGCTAGGCATCACTTCGCCTTCGAGGCGGTGAGCTGGTATTGGCACTTCGTCGACGTTGTCTGGCTGCTGCTGTTCGTCTTCGTCTACTGGCTTTAGGCGGCGCTTCACTCTGCGTCTTTATCGGCGTTTGCGGCGCTGGCGCGCCGCATCGCCTCGCGCAGATCGGACCAGCGGCGGCCGCCTTCGTTGGCGCCGAGCAGCGCGAAGGCCAGGATAAAGGGGATCAAATAATAAATGATCCGGAAGAGCAGCAGCGAGGCGAGCAGCCCTTCTTGCGACGGCACCGGCAAAAATTTCAACATCGTCGCTTCGAAGACGCCGATGCCGCCCGGCGCATAGCTCGCGATACCGAGCGCGCAGGCGAAGACATAGACGGCGGCGAAGGTGAAGAAATCGATGCCGCGCGGCTCCGGCAACAGGGCATAAAGGACGCCGGCGGCGGCGCAGAGATCGATGACGCTCAGCACGATCTGCGCCAGCGTCAGTTTGAATCCCGGCAGTTCGAGCTTGAAGCCTTGGATGCGCGTCCAGCGATGTTCGACCGAAACCCAGATCAGATAGACGATGAGCGCGCCGATCGCGCCGACGCCGATCAGTATGTTGAGCTGCAGCTCCAAATGATCGAGCTGGCTGATCATCGCGGCGCGGAACAGCAGGCTAATGCCGAGGATCAGTGCCATGCCGAGCCAATAGGTGACGCCGGCGATGATCGTGAGGCTGGCGATTTTTGCCGGCGAGACGCCGGCCTGTGAATAGATCCAGAACCGCACGGTTCCCGCGGTGATCAGCGGAAAACCGAGCGTAAAACAGATCGCGTAGCTCGTGAAGGATGCAAGCGCGGTCGTCGCATACGGCACTTTCTGGCGCAATTGCAGCAGCGCCACGCCATCGGGTTTCAGGCAGGACCTCACGGTTCTGAAGAAGGTCTCGTAATTCGGCACGCCCACATGCTCGAACATGCCGACCGAGACAATCCGGTCGAACTGCCGGTTCATCGCCCTGTAGTCCACCAGCTCGAAATTCACCTGCTCCGATAATCCCTCCTGCGCGGCACGCGCGCGCGCCGCGGCGAGCTGTTCCTCCGACAAGGTGATGCCGGTAACCCTGGCGCCAAATTCGCGCGCCAGGGTGAGCGCCATGCCGCCCCAGCCGCAGCCGATATCCAGCACC
>JAJXZN010000248.1:3388-7549 GCA_021780015.1 Pseudomonadota bacterium | reverse complement strand
GGGACAAGATCATCGCGCTCAATCTTTCGGCCGCCTTTCACGCGATCGCCGCCGCCATCCCCGGCATGAAGGCGCGCAAATGGGGCCGCATCATCTCGACCGCCTCGGCCCATTCGAAAGTCGCTTCGCCGTTCAAATCGGCCTATGTCTCGGCCAAACACGGCATTGACGGCCTCACCAAGACGGCGGCGCTGGAACTCGCGACATTCGGCGTTACGGTCAATTGCATTTCGCCCGGCTATGTCTGGACGCCGCTCGTCGAAAAGCAGATTCCGGATACGATGAAGGCGCGCAACCTGACTCGCGAACAAGTCATCCAGGACGTGCTGCTGAAAGCGCAGCCGACGAAGGAATTCGTGACCGTCGATCAGGTCGCCGCGCTTGCGGTCTTCCTGTGTTCGGACGCTGCGGCTCAGATCACCGGCGCCAATCTGTCGATCGACGGCGGCTGGACCGCCGAATAAGCTTGAGAGGGGAGCCGCCGCGCATGAGCGAACGCAAGAAAGTCAATCTCGCCCTGCAAGGCGGCGGCTCGCATGGCGCATTCACCTGGGGCGTCCTCGATTATCTGCTCGAGGACGGCCGGCTCGACATTGCTGCGGTGAGCGGCACCAGCGCCGGGGCGATGAACGCGGTCGTCCTTGCCGAAGGCTGGCTTGAAAACGGCCGGGAGGGGGCACGCGAAAAACTCAAGCAGTTCTGGCATGCGATCTCGACGGAAAATGCATTATCGCCGGCGCAAGCAAGATTTTTCGATCTGTTTTTCGGGCCGCAGACGCTAGGGGGCCAGTTTTCGTCTCTATGGAGCGATTTCTTCACCCATTTCGCCAGCCCCTATCAATTCAATCCGCTCGATGTGAACCCGCTGCGCGACTATCTCAACGAGGCCATCGATTTCGAAAAGGTGCGCGCCTTCGATGAATTCAAGATTCTCATTGCCGCAACCAATGTGCACACCGGCAAGATCAAGGTTTTCAAGGGCGGCGAACTGACCGCCGATCATGTCATGGCCTCGGCGACCTTGCCGACGCTGTTCCGGACCGTCGTCATCGATGGCGAGCCCTATTGGGACGGTGGCTATATGGGCAATCCAGCCTTGTTTCCCTTCTTCTATGCCTCGGACACGCCGGACATTGTCATCGTCCAGATCAATCCGATTGTGCGGCGTTCGATTCCGCGCAGCGCACGGGAGATTCAAAATCGCCTCGACGAGATCACCTTCAACGGCGCGCTGATGGGCGAATTGCGGGCGATCGATTTCGTCGTGCGCCTGATCGACGCCGGCAAGCTGTCCGTCGACGATTATGTCCGGCCGCTGGTCCATCGGATCGATGGCTGCGACCTCTTGAGCCCCTATGATGCGGGGACGAAGCTCGATGCGAGCTGGCAGCTCATCAGCGCGCTTTTCGAGTTCGGCCGCACCGCGGCCAAACATTGGCTCGACGAAACCTATAGCCATATCGGCGAGAAGAGCACGCTCGATCTGCGTATGGCTTATTCATGAGCGCGCCTGTGGCAGAGCCGGATTATGCCGTCGTCTTGACGGCTTGCAGTGCCGACATGGCGCCGCGGATTGCCGAAGCGCTCGTCGCCGCAAGACTCGCCGGCTGCGTGCAGCGCATGCCGATCGAAAGCACCTATCGCTGGAAGGGCGAAATCGAGACGGCGTACGAAACCTTGCTGCTGATCAAGATCAGGGCCGCCGATTATGCGGCAGTCGAACAAGCGATCCGGGCGCTGCACGATTACGACGTGCCGGAGATCATCGCGGTACCGGTTGCGCAAGGATTTGCCGGCTATTTGTCCTGGCTCGACGAAGTCACGCAGCGCTCATAGGAGCGGCAGACCTAAAGAACAGAGCGGGCGATCAGCCGTTCGGCGTCGTCGATGGCCTGCGGCGTGCCGACATGCAGCCAGATCCCGTCGAGGCGCAGGCCGTGCAAACGGCCGTGTTCCGCCGCGTTAAGGAAATAAGGCAGCAACCGGAATGGGCCGTCCGGCGCATCAGCGAAAAGCTCCGGCTTGATGATACCGACGCCCGTATAAACGAAAGGCGCGACGCGGCGTTCCTCGCGCTTGGCCAGCCGACCGAAGCCGTCCATGACGAAATCGCCAGGCCAATCGACGCCGGAACTCGTCGCCGTGGCAGCAACGAGAAGCAGCACGTCCATCTCCTCCGGATTCCAGGCGGCCGCCAGGCGTTCGAGATTGGGCTTGGCGCCTTCGACCCAGAAGGCATCTGTATTGCAGAGAAAAAAGGGTGCGTCGCCAAGAAGCGGCAGGGCCTTTTTGATGGCGCCGCCCTGGTCGAGCAGCCGGTCGCGCTCGTCCGAAATGACGATCCGCGGCGCGCTGCGGCCGGCGAGATGCGCTTCGATCCGATCGGCGAGATGATGCACATTGACGATGGCGGTGCCGAGACCGGCTGCGGCGAAACGATCAAGCAGATGATCGATCATCGGCTTGCCGCCGACTTTGATGAGCGGTTTCGGAACCGTCTCGGTCAACGGCCGCATCCGCATGCCAAGGCCCGCGGCAAAGACCATCGCGTTATCCGGCATGAAAGCTTTCGTCGGCAAAGTGAACTCGCGGCCAACCCCATCGCACCCGGTGGCGGGCGCGGTTTGCATTCAGGCGCCTCTTTTGAGGATCTGAGGCAGGTGGGTCTCATACCAGCCCTTGAGACCAGACAACAAGGGATGCGCCAAATCCTTTGCTAAATTTTCCTCAATGCGAGGCAGATGGACGAGGTATTGCGGCTTGTGGTCGCGCTTATCGAGGCGCGCAAAAATGCCGAGAATTTTCGTCGCCCGCTGGGCTCCCAGCACCGCATAGGCCCGGGCAAAGGCCGCCATGTCGAATGTCGCGTCGGCGATGCGGCGCAATTGCGCATAATGGCCGAGCAGTTTCAATTCCACCTCCGGTGGCACGTCGACCCGCGCATCCTGCAGCAGCGACACAACGTCATAGGCCGGATGGCCGAGCACGCAATCCTGGAAATCGATGAGGCCAACCCGGGCGCTGCCCTGGCGCTCGGCCAGCCAAAGGATGTTCGGCGAATGGAAATCGCGCAGCGTCCAGGTCTGCGGCCCGGAGACGACCTCGCGCAACGCGTGCCGCCAGAGATTGACGAAACTTGCCTTGGCGCCCGAGGTCAAAGAAGCTTTGGCGACATGCGGCGCATACCAATCGACGAGCAACTCGGTCTCGATCGACAGCGCATCGACGTCGTAAGGCGGGATGCGATAGGTGTTTTCTTCGTCGATCGGCAGCGTGTCCGGCAGGCTGAGGTGATGCAGCCGCGCGAGCAGCGCGACGGATTCGGCGTAACGCTCAGGGATGATTGCGCCCGCCTCGGTGACGCCGGCATTGCCGAAATCCTCGATGACGGCAATGCCGACATCGAGATCGGCGGCGTAGATCTCGGGCGCCGAGAACCCTTCGGCGCGCAGACCTTTGTCGATGGCGACATAGGGCCTGATGTTTTCGGCGAGATGGGCCAGCGTGCCATAGGATTTGCCGAAGCGGATCGGCGGCCCATCGGCACGCGGCGGCGCGATCATCAGCACCGCCGTCGTACCGTCCGGTTTGACGAGCTTTTCGTAAGCGCGGGTCGAGGCGTCGCCCTGCATGAACTGACGTTCGGCATCGGCGAAGCCTGATTGGGCCAGAACGTTATGGATCGCGCGGGCGATATCGAGGCGCGATGCGAAACGGCCCGTGCCAGTCAAAGTGGCGGTGCGGAAGCCCGCATCTTGCGCAGGATCGAGCGCGAGCCTGACGTCCAGCCGGTCGGCTTCGAGCCGGCCGGCAGCGCGTTCGGGCCATTCGACGAGGACGAGTGCGCCTTCGCTGGCTTCGTCCCAGCCGAGTTCGTCCAGTTCCGATGGCGCCCGGATGCGGTAGAAATCGGCATGGACGATGGGAAAGTCCGTGGCATCGTAGATCTGCATCAAGGTGAAGGTCGGACTCGGCACCTCGAGATCTGCGTCGCCGGTCAGGCTGCGGATCAAGGCGCGCGCAAAGGCGGTCTTGCCGGCACCAAGCTCGCCGCTCAGCGTCACGAGATCGCCCGGCCGCAGCCAATGGGCGAGTTCGATGGCGAGCATCGCCGTCGCCGCTTCATCGGAAAGCGCGAGGCGCCAGGTCGCGCCGGTGGCG
>JAJXZN010000248.1:0-3378 GCA_021780015.1 Pseudomonadota bacterium | reverse complement strand
ATCGCCTAATTCCCTTTCACCGAAAACGCCGCCGTCATCGCCTCACGTCTTTCCTCATATCCGATCCGATACCAATGTTTTTGTCCATCCCGGCTTCGACTAACTCTTGAGCCGGTCGGGAAAGATGCAGCTCACGACCGTGCCCCGCTCCGGCGCTGAATCGATCTCGACAAAGCCGCCGTGCAGTTCGACGAGCGCGCGCACGATCGAAAGGCCGAGACCGACGCCGCGGTGGCGGGAGCCGAGGCTGTCCGTCTTGAAACGCTTGAAGACGTCGTCGATCACATCCGGCGGAATACCGCGTCCCTGGTCGCTGACTTTGAGAATGATTGCTTCGCCGCGGCGCGAAGCTGAGAGCACGATCGTCTGGCCCGGCTCCGAGAAGCCGATGGCGTTCGACAAAAGATTGAACAGGATCTGGCGGATGCGCTGCCCGTCGGCGACGAAGGTGCCGATGTCGTTCGACGCCTCGATCTTCAGATGGATCGAGGATTCGGCGAGCCGGTCTTGGACGCCTTGCGCCGCCAAGCCGATTGTTTCGCGGATGTCGATCTTTTCGGGATTGAGTTCCAGCGCGTCGGCGTCGATCGAGGCGAGATCGAGGATGTTGTCGATAATGGCGAGCAATGCCGACGACGAGGTTGTGACATAGCCCGCATATTGCCGCTGCTTTTCATTCAGCGGGCCGGTCGCGGGATCGCTCAGAAGTTCGATGAAGCCGATGATATTGGTGAGCGGCGAACGCAGTTCGTAGGAGACATGATGGACGAAGTCGTTGCGAAGTCTTTCGGCATCCATCAGCGCCTTGTTGCGCTCCGTGAGCGCGCGCTCGACGTTCACGCTCGCCGTCGTGTCGGTGAAGGTGAGCAGTGTCGCGCCATCCGGCAACGGCTGCGCCGCGAGATCGAGTACGGCGCCGTCGCGGCACGAGATGCGGCCTTGATAGACGCGGCGCTGATCGCCAAGGCCGGTGACAACGCTGCGGATCTCGCCGAAGGCCGGATCGTCCGGGCCGAAGATCGTACAAAGCGTGCCGAGGCGGTCGATATGCGGCTTGTCTTGCAGCGCCACCGCATCGAGCTGCAAAAGCTGCGCGAAAGCCGGATTGAAGAAATTGAGCCGCCCGTCGGTGCCGAAAACGGCGACGCCCTCTTTCAGCGTATCGAGCGTCTCGCTCTGCACCCGCATCAAGGCGTTGAAGCGCGATTCGAGATGGAAGCGCTCGGTCACGTCGTCGAAGAGATAGGTGACGCCGCCCTGCGGATTGGGATTGATGACGACGCGCAGCGTCCGGCCGTCCGGCAAGTACCAGACCTGTTCGTTCGTCTCGAGCGCTTGGTAGGCCGACAACAGGCCGTCCTTCCAAGCGCGAAAGTCGGCTTGTTCGGGCAGGAGCCGTCCGGCGCGCAGCCGGTCGAGGATTTCGGAATCCGAGGGATTTTCCTCGAGGAAGGCGGGCGGCAGCGACCAGAGCTGGCGGTAGGCGGAATTGTGGAAGACAAGCCTTTTGCGGCGATCGAAAATGGCGACCGCCGTCGAAAGCTGGTCGAGCGTCGCCGCATGCGCATTCGACTGCCGCTCCATGTCGGTGCGCATCGCTTCGATCTGCGAAACGTCGGTGGCAAGCCCGGCCGAACCCATGGAGACCGGCACTTCGACAATGTCGAGCAGGCGGCGTTGGCCCGCCGCAACCGCCGCGGCGCGGGCGCGCCAGATGGTGCCGCCCCTGCGCGCCTCGATCGACTGGTCGCGCGTCGTGCGTTCGAGAAGCTCAGTGCCGCGCAGCAGCGCGTCGGGCGCATCCTTCGCCTCGACGGCGTGGACGTAAGCGGCATTGACCCAGGTGAGCTTCTCGCCGCGGTCGCGCAGCCAGACAGGATAGCTCGTCGAATCGAGCAGGGCATGCAGAGCGTCAAGCTCGCTGAAGGCGCGCAGCAGCCGTTCGCGCAGCCGCGTGGCCTCCAGCCGGTCGCCGGATACGTCGCGAATGCGCATGATGGCGCGGCCGCTCACCGCGCGGCCATCGAGTTCGAGCGTGCGCCCGGCGAGGCTATCGACGATGAAATGAAAGGCCTCGCCGCGCGTGCGCAACTTTTCGACGCAGGCATCGAGCAATTGGGCAGAGTCCGGCGACAGCCAGGAGCCGAAGCCGAGGATGCGGCGGGCGATCGGCTGGTCGGTGACGAGGCTGAGATCGCCCTCGATCTCCGCTTCGTTGCCGGGGCCGCCCCAGGCGACGATGATCTGCGGCTCGGCGGCGAGAAAAACCAAAGCGCGGTCGAGGCTGGCGCGCAGATTGTTCAATTCGAGCGTATAGGCGGCATCTTGCTTGGTCCACTTGCGGGTTTCGCGCAGATGCAGCAGCGCCGTGACCACCGAAAACATCACCAGCCCGACGATGAGCGACAGGCCGACGATATCCTGGCTGGCGCGCATGTGTTCGAGCACCAGTCCCGGATAGCTCGGCTCGGCTTGCGCCGTCGCCGCAAGCGCAGACAGCGCCAGGGCCATTGCCGGCCGAAGCGGCAAAAGCCAAGCCATGTGCGAATGTCGCGCGCTTGAGCCGTCCCGCCGCCGTGCTCGTTCGCCCATTCCCCGACCTCTTAACGGCCCGCGGACGCGGCGCCTTCGAGAATCGCTGTCATCCAGCCCGAATCACCTATTTACAGCATGTCGCGGCGGCGCGGGCCGGCGAAGCCTAGTCTTTACAGCAAAAAGTCTTGCCGGAAATTTGTCGTGAGCGCCGGCCCTGAGGCGCGACCGGCGCGGCACGCTGGCGTCAATAACGATATTGCTCGGGCTTGAACGGGCCGTGCTGCGGCACGCCGATGTAAGCGGCTTGCTCCGGCGTGAGCTTGGTCAGATGCGCGCCGACCTTGGCAAGGTGGAGCGAGGCGACCTTCTCGTCGAGATGCTTCGGCAAAGTGTAGACCTCGCGTTGATATTGGCCTTGCTTGGTCCAAAGCTCCATCTGCGCCAAGGTCTGATTGGTGAAGGACGCCGACATGACGAAAGAGGGGTGGCCCATCGCATTGCCGAGATTGACGAGCCGGCCCTCGGACAGAAGGATGATGCGCTTGCCGTTGGGAAATTCGATTTCGTCCACCTGCGGCTTGACGTTGTTCCATTTGAAATTGCGCAAGGCGGCAACCTGGATCTCGGAGTCGAAGTGCCCGATGTTGCAGACGATGGCGCGGTCTTTCATCTCGCGCATATGTTCGAGGCGGATGACATCGATATTGCCGGTGCAGGTGACGAAAATATCGGCGCGCGGCGCGGCCTCTTCCATCGTCGCGACTTCGTAGCCTTCCATCGCCGCCTGCAAAGCGCATATCGGATCGACCTCCGAGACGATCACGCGGCAGCCGGCGTTGCGCA
>JAJXZN010000244.1 GCA_021780015.1 Pseudomonadota bacterium | reverse complement strand
GGGGGAGGTTGTCGGGCACCGCGCCCTTCTCGGTGAGCTTGCCCGCCGCCAACGGATACCAAGGGATGAAACCGATGCCGTGGGCCTCGCAATAGGCGAGCACGTCCTCGCTGCCGCGGTCGACGAGATTGTAGCGGTTCTGAACGGTCGCGACCTTGAACACTTTTTGCGCCGCCTGGATCTCTTCGACGGAGACCTCGCTGAGCCCCGCATGGGCGATGACGCCTTCCTCGAGGAGCGATTTGACTGCCGCGAACTGCTCGTCACGGGGAACCTGCGGGTCGATCCGGTGCAATTGCCAGAGGTCGATGCGTTCCACGCCAAGCTTCTTGAGGCTTCTGTGCGCCTCGGCGCGCAGATAATCCGGCTTGCCGTTCGGCGTCCAGCGATCCGGGCCAGGCCGTTCAAGGCCGCCCTTGGTGGCGATAAAAAGCCCTTTATAAGGATGAAGCGCCTCGCGGATCAGTTCCTCGGAGACGTCCGGCCCATAGGAATTGGCGGTATCGATAAAATTGATGCCGAGCTCCGGCAGCCGCCGCAAGGTCCGCAACGCCTCGGCGCGATCTTCCGGCGGTCCCCAGATGCCGGGGCCGGTTACACGCATGGCGCCGAAGCCGAGCCGGTGGATTTTGACCGTGCCGTCGACGGCGAACGTGCCGGACCTGGTCGCGTCGAGATGTACCATTTGGTGCTCCATGGGGTGCTTTGCTGCCTTCCATAGCTAGCGACGCGCGGGGCATTTGCCAGGCCTGCGGCGCACGCGCCGCAGGCCAAATCATCGGCCTCCAGCCAATGTGATCAGCGCTTGTCTTCCTTGTGGCCGCCCGGATGTGGCGGATGGGCATGCATGGCCGGCTCGCTGTGGGGCGCCGCGTGCATGACCGGCGCAGGACGTGGCGTCGCACGCATCGGGGGCGCGCTCGGTGCCGGAGCGTGGCGCATGGGCGCGCCGCCACCGCTGAACCCGCCGTGCATGGCGGCGCCAGCGCGAGGCGCATTCGGCCGTTCGGGCGGCTTACGCGCCTCCGGCCGGGGACGTTCCGCCGCCGGTTTGGCATGGGTGTTTTCGTTCATGCGCATCCCCCCGGGGGCGCCTTCCATCACGCCCGGCGCATGTTCACGAAGCCGCTTGTCTTCGCCGGGCCGCGTAGCCTGGCCGGGATTGACGGCGACGCCAGGCATGCCGCCTTGTGGGCGTTTGCCTGGCATTCCACCGTGTTCGGGCATCGCCGGCATTGCCGCCGCGGGCTTTTCCATGCCTGGTTTTTCCATGCCCGGCTTTTCCATGCCTGGCTTTTCCATGCCTGGCGCCTGACCGGGCATTCCCATTTCATGCTCTTTGCGTTCGTCGATGCGCGCCGGCATCGCGCCCGGACCGGTGAAATCGCCGGGCCGCGGCGTCGCGGCGACGGCGGGCCGCCCGTGGTTTGCCGAAGCAAAGCCGGATCCGTTTACGCTCGCCGCGCGCAAGTGCTCGGTCTGCATGCGGGTCGGCGGCACATGCGGTTCGCGCGCCGCCGCCTCTTGCGCCGGCGTCGGCTTCACCGTGAGGCCGGCGCGGCCGCCATTATAGCTGATGCGCGTGTTGTTATTGATGATGACCGTCTTGTTATAGACGTTGGTGATCCGCGCGCCGTTCAGATTTGTGACCGAGCGGTTGTAATAAAAGGCGCCATGATCCCAGCGGCCGCCTTCGAAGCCCTCCCCCGTGTAGCCGTATCCATAGGCGACGCCGCCATAAAAACCGACATGCGGGCCCCAATAGCCGCGATGGAAGACATAGGCGCCGTCGACAAAGCCCCAATAAGGCGGCGTCCATAAGAGGCCAGTTCGAGGCGGTTCGACCCAAGTGCCGGGCACCCAATAGTAATCGACATTGTTCCAAGCCCAATAACCCGGCGTCCAAACGTAATCGGGCCCCGGAACTGGCGGCTGGTCATAATCGGGCAAAGGCGGCGGCGCATCTTCCGAACTGATGCCGGTCACGGCGCAATCCGTCGATTGGGCGCGGGCATAATCAACTGCCGGCGCCGATACTAGCAATGTCGCGAATAGGTAAGGGAGAAATCGCATTGAAACTCCTGCGAGGCTCAAGAAAGCAACGCGACGTAACAGGCAAAGTAAGACGAGAGTGCGTCAACGGTGACGGGGCCGTTCGGCCCGGCCCACGATTTGCGCGCGACGGCCGCGTTTCGGCGCGCCGCGGCCTTGACGGGCGCCGGGTCGAATGCCAGCTAGAGGGCAGCACAACGAGATTGTTGGATCATTTCATGCGCAACAGATTTTCTTTTCCTCGGCGTGCGGCCCCTGTACTTGCGGCCGCAGCTTTCGCTCTTCTTTTCCTTCCGGCGGCCAGCCAAGCCCAAACCACGCAGAGCGGCACCAGCGTGTCGGCGAGCACATCGACCGACAAGCAGCCGCAGGAAAGCCCCGTCGCACCGACGCAAAGCGACGGCAAATCAGGGCAAAGCGCGCGTCCCTGGCCGACGGACGCAACGTCGGCGGCCGATCCCGGCCTGAGCAACGCGCCGCAATAGTTCAACCTATCGATGCGTTTCGGCTGACGGGGCCTCCGCCCAGCGATAGAGACGCAGGATATATTTGGTCCCTGCGGCCGTGCCGCTGACGACGGCCTGATATGGGCCGCTTGCGACGGGCGCGAAAGTCAGCGACGGATACCAGACGCTGTTTGCCGAGAGCGGATCGGTGAATGCGACGGCGCCGCCGCTTTTGTCGCGTAAGGTCAGCGCGATAGGCGTTTCGCCTTCCGCGTAGGCGATGATCACGTAATGCTGGCCGGCGGAGAGGGACAGCGGCGTCACACCCGTCGCGGCACCCGACTTCGCATCCGCCAAGAGAACGCCCGGCGCGCGCAGGTCGAGCGCCGGCTCGGCATCGGCCCCGATGCCGGTATTCCTCTTGTCGGCTTGCAGGATCAGGGGAATATAGATTTTGTTGCCCGGCTCGTATCCGGCAGCATGCAGCATGGTCAATTGCGATTGCCAATAGGCGCGGTCGCGGGCAAGCGCATCCGCGGCGCGGCCATCGATGAGATCGGCGACGATATCGGCACGCTGGGCATAATTGATCAGCACCGCGCTCGGCGCGCACTGACCGCCGGTCGAACTGAAGGCGCTGATCACGGCAATGACTTTGCCATCCTCGCCGACGACCGGGCTGCCGCTCGCCCCGCAGGTGATCGGGATATTATGCGTCACCAGCAGCGTTTCTTTGGGATCCTGCTGCGCCGAGGAAAAATAGTCGGTCAAGCTTTCGATCACCCCGGCCCGGTATTTCGGCGTCGCGCCGCAGCCGAGCACACTCGAACCTGCAACATTCTGGCTGGGATAGCCCTCGCTTTGGATTTGCATCCCCTTCCACAGCGATTGCAGTTCGCTCTGCGTCGCGAGCGGCAGGATCGAATCCTCCGGCAAGGGGCCTTTGACGCGCAGAAGCGCGACATCATAGGCGAGCCCAGTCGGCGGCGTCTCGATTTGCCCGGCATCCCATTTGACGAGGTCCTGCGCGCGGACGAAAGCGGTGAACGCCTTGTAGCCCGGATGCAGCACGCTCCCGATGACCTCGTATTCCTTGCCGGCGGGACCGGGCGCGCGCACCAGCATCGTGCCACTGCCGGCCTCATCGACGACATGGGCGTTGGTGACTAGCAAATCGCGCCCGACCGGCCAGGCGGTTGCATCCCAGTCGGGACAACCGTCGGGGCGATGCCGGATCTCGACGAGGAAAGCCGAACGGTCGAGCCGCTGGCGAATCCGGTCGCTTTCGATCTTGTTGTAGATCAGCGTGCCGACGGCAGCGACAACAGCCAAGACAGCGACGCCCAAGGCAATTCGCACGTCACGGCGCACGAGACGGCGTACCGAAATCTGCTTTTGCTGCGCGCCGGTGAGACCGAGGTCGGGGCTTGCCGCATCGCGCGCGACATTCGCGGTGAAACTTGGCCCATCGTGGCGGCCGAGGCGGATTTTGGCGCCATTCGGAATGGCGCGACGCGTGTCGACCGGCTCGCCGTCGACTTCGGCATAATGATCGCCGTAAAGCTCGATGGCCCAATCGCCGGACGGCTGACGCAGCAAGGCGCAATGTACGCGTCCGACGATTGTGCAATCGGGCGGATAGACGATCTGGCAGCGGTCGGGATCGCGACCGATGGTGATTTGCGCCAGATCGTCGGAGATCGTCTGCTCCTGGCCGGCCAGCGGTCCCTCGGCATGCTTGATCGTCAGCAAAGGTCGGTTCCCCGGTGCCGTTCTGCTTCAGCCATGGTCGCGTTCTAGCAAAATCGACGGGCGCCGCGATAGGGCGCTCACGCCGTCCGCAGGTCTGCGAGCGCCGCCTGCAGGAGAAGCGCAATGTCGCGCGCCGCTTGCGGCCGGCGGCGCGGCGACGCGGCCAGCATTGCGGCGATGAGCCCCGCAACATCGGCGGCGACGCCGGCGCTGCGCAAATCGCCGCCGATGGCCTTGACGCGCGCATCAAAGAATGACGCAAATCCCCCGGGCATCGGCGGCGGCAGGCGCCCAAGCAAAACCTCATAGGCGATGACGCCCATCGCATAGATGTCGCTGCGCGCATCCGCCCAGCCGGCCTTTTTCTGTTCCGGGGCGGCGTAATTCAGCGTCTTCGGCGCATCCTTGCTTTGCCAGACATGGCCGATGGCGCTGATGCCGAAATCGATGATGACCGGCGAGATGCCGTCGCGCAGGACGACATTCTCCGGTTTCAGGTCGCGATGCACGATCCCGGCCGCGTGGATCGCCGCCAGGCAATGTGCCAGTTGCGCCAAGAGGCCGATCTTCTCGGCGAGATGCAGCTTGCTTTGCATCGCTTCGCGCAAGGTCGGGCCTTCGACCAGTTCGCGCGCCAGCAGCGCATCGCCATCAGGCTCGTCCAACAGCCCATAGACCCGCCCGACACCCGGATGCTGAACGCGCGAGGCGGCAGCGACCTCCATCTCTGCCGCGCGGCGCCGCTCAGCGAGCACAGCGCCGTCGTACAGCGCTTTCAAGCGGAGTGTCTTCAGCGCGACCTCGGTGCCGAGCTCGAGATCATAGGCGCGGCTGACCGAACCGAAGCCGCCCGCCCCGAGCGGCCGGCGGCGGACGAAGCGATCGGCGGAACTGAGCGTGGACGACGCCACAGAAAGCCCCGGCGCCCAGACATTCTGGGCGCGGCCGCGCGCGGCAAGCCGCTCGCGCACCGCATCGGCGTGGCCTGGCAGATTAGCCGCAACGGCGCGCCGCAGTGCCGCCGCCAAGGTGCGGTCGGCCTCTTCGGAACGATCGAGCGCATCGAAAATCTGGCTCTCCAACAGGCGCCCGGCAATCTCGCGCCCCGGCAGATTGTCGTCGCCATAACGGGCGATGACCGTGCCGATTGTCTTCAACGCCTCGGCGAAGGATTGGCGCGCAAAGAGAGATTCGGCCTCGACATGCGCATATTCGACATGCTCGAATTTCTCGCAGTCCGGCGGCAGGCCGGCGCGGATCTCGGCCAGAATGGCATCCGCCGCGGCGAAATCATTTTGCGCTAAGGCGATCCGCGCGGCTTCGATCCGCGCCAGATGCTGCAGCCGCGATGTCGCGAGACGCGCGAGATTCAAATGCGCCGCAGCGGCTTGCGCGCCTGCCATATCGCCGGCTGCGACGAGCGCTTGCAGCGCACCGATCCGGGCGCGGTCGCTCTCGAGCGCCGGCGGCGCATCACCACCGATGGCAAGCCCCCGTTCGAAGAAGCGACAGGCGTCGCGCGGCCGCCCGATCTCGACCTCGAGCCGGCCGGCTTCGAACAGAGCCAGGGCGACATTGATCCGGTCCTCGCTCGCCTCGCTGATCGCGCGCAGAAGGGCGAGCGCGGATTCGCGCGCATCGCTGCGCCAGGCATGGACAAGCGCGATCGCCCGCAGAATTTGTGCGGCGCCCGCCGCATCGCCGATTTGCGCGTAAAGCGCAGAGGATTCGAGCAGGTCGCCGAGCGCTTCGCTGCGCTGGCCCATGCGGTTCATCACCAAGCCGCGGGCATTGAGGTAGCGGGCGCGGGTATGCGGCAACGCCAGGCAGGGCACTTCGATGACCCGCAGAAGCGCGGCGATCCCTGGCTCCGGTTCGTTGGCCGCGAGATCGGCAAAAACTTGATCAAGCGCCGCCCCGACATCCAAAGGGGAAGCTTCGTCGCTCATTGCGTCTCGATGATTTTAACGCGGAACAGCCGTTGCCAACCCTCCAGATCCTGCAGCATCAGCGATGCGACGGCATCGGCTTCGGCGCCGAGATCCTGCGAGGCCAGGGGACGCTTCAAATTGATGCGGTCGATCCGCTGTTTCGCCAATTTCAGCAGATCGAGCATATGGTTCGATTCTTCGGCCAAAAGCTGCCATTCCGCGTAGCTGCCGATGCCGACCGCCGCCGCCGAAAGCGCCGGCAGGATAATGCCGAGAAGACCGAGGCTCGCCGTCACCCAATCGTCCAGCGGCGTCAGCGGCGTGCTCGCACGCAACGACAGCAGGATTTTGAAAAAGACGCAGACGACGACGATGCCGAAGATGCGCTCACCATTATGTTCGAAGAATTTCGCCGCGCCGGCCGCCATCTTGGCGCGGCCGCTGTGATATTCCAATTGTTCGTCGACGAGATCCTGCAGCACATCATGATTGCGGACGCCCGGCAGCAAATGGGCGATCGTCCCGCGCGGCAGGAGGGCTGCGCGCTGATAGGCGCGGAACAGCCAGCTCACCCAGCCGGACCGGTCGCTCTCCGCGGCAAGCTTGGATCCGCCGGCGTGGTCCGGCGCCGACGACACCGCCTCGGCGTCCCGCATCAGCGCCGCAAGCTGCTGGACTGCGCCGAAGGATAAAGCACGGCCGAGCGGCGCCAGCACCTGCTGCTTGCGGCAGAGCTCGGCAAGCAGGCGATATTCGATCGAACGCACATGCCAGTCGTTGCGCAAGGCCATGCGGGCAATCGCCACGATGGTCAGAAGGGCGACAAGTTCAGCCACGGCGAAAAATATAACGGCCAGCCGGCCGCTCACGGCGAAACCGAAGATCGAAAAAAGGCTGCCCTCGCGCCCATGGAACATGCTGGCGAGCGCGCCGAACAACAGCGAGCCGGTGGTGAGAATGAAGACCCAGACATAGCTCGAACGATAGCGCGCCGCGTATTCGCCGGCGCGGGCATCCGCGGGTGCATAGAATTGAAACCAGTAAGCGCCCGGCTCGTTTTGCGGCTTCACCGGCGGTGTCCAAGGCGGCTTACAGCCCGATGCCGTGAACATCATGCGGCTATAGAGCTTCCACACGCCGTAGGACGGCAACGGCGCCTCGGCGAAATAATCGCCGGCCGGGTCATCGGCTGCAGCCGGCGGGAACGTCAAAGCATCGAGCCACGAATGGCGTTGCCGCAAAATCGGCTTCGGCGGCGGGATTTGCTGGCGCAGATAAGCGCTGAGCTTGTCTTCCGGCTTTGCCGTGATCAGCGGATCACGCAAGTCCTGGATATCGGCGATCCACCGCGGCGCGACGGCTTGCGTCGCATGGATCCACCAGACCGGCACCCCGGCCTTGGCGGCAAAATGGACAATATCCCTTGTGCCGCCACGCCC
>JAJXZN010000058.1 GCA_021780015.1 Pseudomonadota bacterium | reverse complement strand
CCCGCACCGTTCCGTCGGATTGCACAGTTCCGGAAATCGTCACCCCGCTATCGAGATTGCGGATCGAGATGACATCGCCTGCGCCGCCGGCCTGCAAGGCGGCGGCATAGGTCTCGATGATCAGCCCATCCTGCTCGAAGATGACCCTCACTTTTTGGCCATCGACAATGAGCCGCGGCTCGCCCACCGCATTGGCCGAAATCGGCAGGCCCGGCAGAAGCGTATGCCGCGCCACCTTGCCGATCAGCGCCGTCGGCGTGTCGATCGCCGCCCCCCGCATCGGACCGCCCGAACCGAAATCGTGCTCGACGATCCAGTTCGGCTTGATGACATCGCCAGGATAAATCGTCACCGACGGCACCGGCAGAACGTTGCCGGCATAGGCCGGTGCCGCGACGAGCGCCATGAACAAAACGGGCGCCGCAAGACGACGCCTGTTCTTCCTTCGCGCCGAGGCGCGCTGCGATTCAAAGCCCATGCGTCACCCCATATTTTTGGTGAGCGTCTGCTCCATCTGGTCGGCAGCCTGAACCACTTTCGAGTTCATCTCATAGGCGCGCTGGGCGGTGATGAGATTGGTGATTTCCTTTACCGGATCGACGTTCGAGGCTTCGAGAAAGCCCTGGTTGATGGCGCCGAAGCCAGGATCGCCCGGAATGCCGGCAACCGCCTGGCCGGAGGCTTCCGTCTGCTGGAAATTGTTGTTGCCGACCGGCAGAAGACCGCCCTCATTGGCAAAATTGGCGAGCGTCAACTGGCCGATCTGCTGCGGCTGCGTCTGGCCGGCGAGCGTCACGGAGACGACGCCGGTCTGGTTGATGGTGACGCTCAAGGCATTGGTCGGCACGATCATCGACGGGCTCACGACATAACCGTCCTGGGTCACGATCTGGCCGTTCTGATTGGTCGAAAAGTCGCCGGCGCGGGTATAAAGCAAGCTACCGTCCGGCGCAGTAACCTGAAACCAGCCGCGGCCGCTGATCGCAAGATCGAGCGGATTGCCGGTCGTGTTGAGCGTGCCTTGAATTTGCAGACTACGGACCGCCGCCGTCCGCACGCCAAGACCGACCATCGCGCCTTCCGGCACGGCGCTGTTCTGGCCGCGGCTCGACGCGCCTGGCAACCGCTCCGGCTGATAAATCAGATCGGTGAACTCGGCCCGCGAGCCGCGGAAGCCGGTCGTGTTGATATTGGCGATGTTATTGGCGATCACCTCGACGTTGAGGCTCTGCGCCGCCATGCCGGTCGCCGCAATGGACAGAATCGTTGATGACATATCGCGCCCCTTAAATCGCCATGCGGCTTACTTCTTGATAGGCCGAGACGACCTTGTCGCGGATTGCCACAACAGTTTGCAGCGATTGCTGCGCATCAAGCACCGACTTCGCAACGTCTTGTACCGAGGCCCTGCCCTGCAGGCCCGAGATCGCCGTCGCTTCGCCGGCTTTCAGCTTATCGACGGCATCGCCGGTGACTTGCGCCAAGACCGAGCCGAAATCCGTCGGCGCGCCGGAGGATACCGCGGGCGCTCCGGCGCCCGTGATGGCCGGCGCGATCGAGGAGAGGCTGCCGAGCGCATCGGTCGCGACAGTACCGAGGAGCGTGAGAGCGGGAATCATCAGTTGTTCCTCATCAGATCAACGGTCATCGTAAAGAGCTCGCGCGCCTGTTTGACGACCTGGATATTGGCGGAATAAGAGCGATTCGCTTCGCGCATGTCGGCCATCTCGGTAATGAGATTGACATTCGGCAGCTTGACGAAACCATTCGCATCGGCAGCCGGGTTGCCCGGATCGTATTCGACACGATAGGGCGAGCGGTCATAGCCGATGGCCGCGACTTTCACGAGATCGGCGCCGCTCGCCTGATCCATCTCGTCTTCGAAGGTGACAAGCTTGCGCGTGTAAGGGTTGGCACCCGGCGTCGCAGCCGTCGATTCGGCATTGGCCAGATTTTCGGAAATAACGCGCATCCGGGTGGAATGCGCCTCGAGGCCGGAGGTCGCGGCGGCGATCGCCGCTTCGATTGGATCGATCATGGCGAGCCCTTCACGCCAACTGTAAACATCTGGGCGAACGACTTCACGATCGCCGTATTCATCGAATAATCGCGGCTGACGGCATTGGCCTTGAGCATCTCGCGTTCCATGCTCACCGAATTGCCGGACGGCACCACCTCCCAGGGCGACGCATCCTTCGTTGCGTCTTCGCTGCTGAGAGGATTAAGCGAAAAATCCCGCGGATTGGTGGAGACGAGCTGCAACTGCGTTTGCTGCAGAACATCGTCAAACGGCGCCACGTCCTTGGCGACATAGCCGGGCGTATTGGCGTTGGCGACGTTTTCCGCCACGGCCGCCTGACGCACCGCCAACCAATGCTGCTGCGACGTCGCCAGGTCGAAAAGGTAAATCGGCTCCAAGATCGCACCCGTTCTTCAATCTCAAAAAAAAGCCTAGGGCCGAAATCTTGCCCCAGGCTGGCGCGGGGCCGCGCGCAGCAGGCGCGCGCCGCCAGCTTCGCGTCGGCGATGGCCTCGACGAGGCGGAGCGTGTCGTTCGCCTCGCCTTGCGAGCCTGCGGCGAAGGTGATTTCGGAAATTTCGACGCTCGCATGCGCGGCTTGCAAGACAAGATTGAAGCGCACGGTAATGTCGCGGTGGCGGAATTCGAGATCGAGAAGGATCGACGGCGGCCGATCCCATTCAAGCTCGTAGTCCGCTGAGCATCCGTAGGACAAGGTGCCGTGCTTGAAATAGAGCTCCATCGAGGAATTGACGATATCGCGGATATTGTTGAACTGCTCGAGATGAATGAACGAAACGTAATCGGCGACATTCATCAGTCGCAGCTCCGCCGCGACATCCATAATCCCATCGGCAATCGCTTTGGCACGCAGCAAGGAATGATCGCTGGATGATCCGGCCAGCATGGCAAATCTCTCAATGTATCGGCGCACGACGGCGCTCGCGTCTCTGAAGCATGTGGATCAATTCCGCAACGGCCCGATAAAATTCGGGGGGAATCGTCCGGTCCACCTCGACACTGTCATACATGGACCTTGCGAGAGCCTTATCTTCGATAACCGGTATATTGTTTTCCTCGGCCGCCGCGCGTATTCGCAGCGCGAGATAATCCTTGCCTTTGGCGAGAACCTGCGGCGCCCCACCCTCGTCGCGGACATAGCGCAGCGCGACGGCATAATGGGTCGGATTGGCGACAACCATGGTGGCGCGCGACACGGCGGCGATCATGTTGCGCCGCCGCCGGTCCAAAGCGAGCGAGCGCATGCGCGCCTTGACCATCGGATCGCCTTCGATCTGCTTGGCCTCGTCCTTCACTTCCTGCCGACTCATGCGCAACTCGCGGCGCCAGTTCATACGCGACCAGACGAGATCGACCGTCACGATCACCAGCGTCGCCACGGTGATGCCGGAAACGAACCGCATCGCCATCTGCATAATGACGTCTGGAAAGACATTCGGATCAACGAACATCGCATCGACAAATTGTAGGCGGTCGGCCTGCAGCATGGCGGCAATGATGAGGGCGATCGCGAGGAACTTGACGACGCTCTTCAAGAATTCGGTCGCCCCGCGCATGCTGAACAGGCGGTGCCAGCCCTCGGCGGGCGAAACGCGGGAAAAATCCGGCCGGATGCGCTCGAAGACGATACGCGGCGGATTCTGCGCAAACGACGCACCAAGGCCCGCAACGATGAGAATCACGAAGGCAGGAACGAGCAAGGCGCCGGCCTGCTCGGCAATGAGCCTGCAGAGCTCGACGGCGTCAAATCCGGTCGCCAGCCGCCAATCATTGGCGTTGTCGAGCAGGCGCTCGAGGATCACGACGAGCGCCGCCGCCCCCGTCTTGACGAAGAATGCCATGATGATGAGCAAGCCGGCGGTGAAGGCAAAAATCGAAACCTCGCGCGAGACCGGAACATTGCCGCGTTCGATCGCGTCGCGGATTTTCTTTTCTGTGGCTTCTTCTGTCCGGCTATCCCTGTCGGGTTTCTCCGCCATATTCGCGCGTCATCCCGTCAGTAGATCTCTTCGTCGTCTTCTTCCGAATTGAGCTCGATCTCGCCGCGTTCGGACATTTCGAGCGCCAGGTCGGCGATCATCCGGCGCGCCTTGAGCACCTCGCGATGCGGCGCCGGGCCGCCATTGGAAAGCTCCGCCTCGACAATGCGCCGGGCGCGCGACGACAGCGTCGAAAGGATCGCATTGCGGAAGCCGGCGTCGGTGCCTTTAAGCGCAAGAACGACGCGCTCCGTCGGGATCTGATCGAACAGAGCGAGCCTCGATTTGGCCGGCAGCTTGATGATGTCGTCGAAGGTAAAGAGCAGGCCGCGCAGGACTTCGGCAACCTTCGGCCGCGCCTCGGCAAGGCTCTGCAGCACGTCCTCCATCTGCTCGCGCTCCATCTTATTGATGATATCGGCCATCCGGCCGTTATGCGCGGTCCGATTGTTGCGCGACACATTGACGAGAAGGTCTTCCTGCAATGTGCTTTCGATAATGCGCATGGCCGGCTCGGACACGAGAGCAATGCCGACCATGCGCCGCATGATCTCGTTGCGGAACTCGCGCGGCAGCTGGCCCATGACTTTCGCCGCGCAGACGGGCGTCACCTTCGAGAGGATCGCCGCGCCGGTCTGCGGATGCTCCTTGACGAGATAGCTCGCAAAAAGCGTCTCCGAGACGCCGGAAAGCCTCTGCCAGATCGACTGATTGGAATTGCCGGTGACATCCGACATGATGTCGGAGATCTCTTCGGGCGGCAGAAGCCCGGAAAGCAGGTGCTCGGCGTCGGTGGGCGAGATCATAAGTCCGGCGCCCTTGATGAAATTGCCAGCGAATTCCTCGATCGTGTCTTCGATGATCGGCATCGGAACGACGCCAAGTTCGGCAACCGAACGGGTGATCTCGCGCAACTCATCCTGATCGAAATGCTTGAGCAGCCGGCTCGCCAGCGGCTTGCCCATCGCCAGCAACAGTGCCGCGACTTTCGACGGCCCATCGAGCGATTTGGGCTCCTCTGCATTGGATGGAGCGGCGGCGTCGGCGGACATGGATCAGCGCTCACTCGCCGCGTTGGGACCGAGAACCTCTGTCAGAGAGACGCCGAATCGCGACGTATCGTCCTCAACGACGACGACTTCGCCGCGCGCCACGACTCGGCCGTTGACCACGACATCGACCGGCTCGCCGACCCGGTGATTGAGCGGAACGACGGCGCCGCGCCCGAGCTTCAGGAGATTGGCGACCGGCATGGTCGCGGAGCCGAGCACGACCTGCAGCGTGATCGGGATGCGCAAGACGGCATCGATATTGCGCCCCTCACCCGGCACAGCCGACGGGACCGCCGCTGTTTCCTCGGCGATTTCAGCGAAGCCATCCAGATGCGAAGCCTCGTTCTCTATCATGACCAGCGCCCTATTCCGTACCGCGAGCCTGCCGGTCGAAGGTTAAATCCTTCGTCCGCCGGCCGGCGGAATTTTAATGATCGATCAATCCGTCCAAAAAGTCCTGATCGCTGTCGACGACAGCATCGACGCGAAGCGTATAATTGCCCTCCGCCTGGCCAAGCTGGCACCAGAACAGCGGCTCATCGTTACACTCAAGCCGCACTCGGCTCTTCGGCGTCGATTTGAGCTGCAGGATATGGCCGACCTTGAGATCGGCAATATCGCCGAGCGTGAATCCCTCTTCCTGGATGATCGCCTGGACCGTGACCTCGGCCTTGCTGACTTCCGTCTTGATCCGCCGGCTCCATCGCGGGTCGGCCGCGGCGACGTCAATGGTGTGATCGGCCGTGAGACTCTGGCGTATCGGGTTAAGCGCGGCCTGCGGAATGACGATAAAGAGCTCCCCGGAGCGGGCGAGAATGCGCAGATTGAACTTGGCCAGAACCGCAAAATTGTTGCGCGGCGCGATCGCCGCGAAATCCATGCGCGTCTCGATCCGTTCGAATTTGAAATTCGACTCGACGATCACCGAAAAGGCAGACTGGAGCGATCGCGAAATGAGATCGATGGTCTTTTGCGCGACACGCATTTCGATATTGGTCAGCGCCCGATTCTCGATGTAAGGCGCCTCGCTGCCATCGCCGCCGAACAGCGCCTCGACTAGCGCGAAAATGAGCTTGTTATCGAGCCCGACGAGGACGCGCGCATCCCAGGCTTGCGCATGCAGGACGGCGACGACGGCCTTGCCTTCGGCCGTCTCCAGAATTTTGCCGAGCCGCTCGGTCTTGACGGAATTGACGCTGAAATAGGCGGGCGCCGTCGAAAGCTGGCGCGTGTTCTCGGAACATTGCATCGCCAGGCGATCGAAGATGACGCGCAGCATCGGCATGCGCTCGATCGAAATGCCGGCCGAATCGAACAAATGTTCGGGCGAGCGCGGCTGCGGGTCCGGCTCGGCGTGATGCTTGGCGCGCGCTGTCATGCTGCCTGCCGTGCGCCGCCGGAGATCGTCTCATTCTCAACCATGTCGATCGTCGGCCGGTCGTGCGAGGAAATCGTCTTGCGCCCGTGCTCGAGCGCGATCTGCGGCATGGCGCCGTTCATAAATGCGAGCAGCGTCTGCTTGACGATGAAATAGACCCGCAACCGCTTCTCGCGCGTCACCTTGATCTTATGCGCCAGCGGCGAGGTGAAACCATAAGAGAGCAGGATGCCGCCGAAAGTGCCGACCAGCGCCGAACCGATCAGACCTCCGAGCAATTCGGGCGATTGGTTGAGCGCGCCCATCGCCTTGATGACGCCGAGAACGGCCGCAACGATGCCCAGTGCCGGCATCGCATCGCTCACCGTGGTCAGCGAATAATAGGGCTTCAGCCGGTCGTGCGTGATCGTCTCGATTTCCTCGTCCATCAAGGCTTCGATCTCATGCGTGCGCGCATTGCCGACGATGAGCAGCCGGACATAGTCGCAGATGAAATGGGTCAGCTCCTTGTCCTTCAGGACATTCGGGAAGGCGCGGAAGATTTCCGATTCGTCCGGATTGTCGACATGCGATTCGACTTCGTTGCGCGCCTTGCCGCGCAGTTCCCGCATCAGCGCATAGAGCACGCCGAGCACGTCGAGATAATCGCGCTGGGTCGGCGCCTTGCCCATGATGCCTTCCATCACGGCGCGGCCGGTATCCTTGATGGTCGAAAGCGAATTGGCGACGATGAATGTGCCAACAGCCGCGCCGGCGATCATCAGATATTCCATCGGCTGCCAGATGACCGACAAATGGCCACCCTCGCTGGCGTAACCGCCGACGATGCAGCTCATGGCAATCACCAAGCCGATGATAAAACTCAAGGCCGCCCCTCCGACACCTAGTCAGCCTCGTCGTAAGCTTGCTGGCTTGCCCGAAGCTGAAATCCGGCCCGATGACGCACGGCGGCAAGGTCAGGCCCGGACAAGCCAGCGGCATCAAAGCTGGAGAACCTTCGAGGGAGCAAGCCGTGCTTACTGCCACTCAGCTCTATAATGCCGTCACCCGGGCGGGGTCGAATTACGCCGGGTCGGTCGCCACCGCCTCGCGCAGGGCCGCCACCGCCTCGGCGAAGCGCCCCGCCCGCACCGCCGCCCCGCCGCGCAGGTAGGCGCGCAGCGCCGGCAGCGACCGCGTGGTGAGCACGG
>JAJXZN010000116.1:603-7701 GCA_021780015.1 Pseudomonadota bacterium | reverse complement strand
GCCGAGATCGCCTCGCAAGTCATATCGATCGAGCGCTTCCAGACTTTGGCGATCGCGGCGCGGCTACGGCTCGAGCGCCTCGGCAAGCAGAACGTCGAAGTAATCTTCGCCGACGGTCTTTCCGTGCCGGCATCGGCCGGCCCCTTCGATCGCATCTTGATCCACGGCCGGCTCGATTGCCCGCCGGCTGCTTTCGCCGGTCTCCTGCTGGAGGATGGCCGCATCGTCATGGCGCGGCGGGATGCGCAGGTGACATGGCGTCAGGTGCTCGTCGAATTGCGCCGCGGCCCCGATGTCGGCCTTGTCGAAACGGTGCTTGGCCCATGCCGGTTGCCGGCCTTGCTGGCGGGCACCGCGGAGGTTTTGTGAGCCGGCGCGTTAAGCGCGCATTAAGCTAAAATGCGACGGAATTGGGTGAAGCGGCGTTCATCTTAAACGCTCCCTTAACTCGCTTGCTCGCTTAATGCGACCCACGATCTTTGTCTGTGGGTTGCGTCATGGCCAGTTTTGCGTCGGCATTGAACACCGGTCTCACGATTCGTCTTTTGATAGCCGGTTGCTGCGCCGGCCTGCTCGCCGGGTGTGCCGATTCGGATCGCCTGGCGGGAAATCCCTTCTCCGATCCGTTCCGCGGCGACATCGACCGCACGCCGACAGCGAGCATTTCCGAGCCGGCGCAGTCGGCGCCGACCCAGCCGGTCGAGTCGCGGCCGCTGACCCCGCCGCCGGGCAATTACGCGAGCCATCCCTATTCGAGCTATGCGGCGCCGGCCTATCCGAGCCAGCATTTAGCCTCGCGCGGCTGGAGCGGCAGCGATACGGCGACAGGCCCCGTTCGCCAGAGCGCGGCAGGCTGGACCGCGGAGGGCGGCATGCCCGTCGTCGTGGCCTCGGGCGAGAACGCCGAGATCATCGCCCGCCGCTACGGCATTCCGACCGAAGCGCTGGTGCATACCAACGGCTATTCCTATGCCGGCCAGATCCGGCCGGGCGCGCACATCGTGATCCCGACGTATAACGCTTCCCTCGCGGCCTCGAGCGGCGTGCGCCTCGACGCGGCGCGGGACGCGCAGCGTCGCGCCCAGGCGCGGATCCACGCCGAACGGCTGCACTTCGTGCGTGGACCGGAGCCCGCGGATACACGCCGCCTCCGCGCCGAAAAGCGCGAAGCCGAGGCGCGGGAAAAGCTGGCGCTGCGCGAGAAGCACGAAAAAATTGCCAAGATGCATGTACGGCCGGAGGCCGATGCCGCGCCTGTCGAGCACCGCCACACCCGTGTCGCCGAAGCGGCCCCGATCATCAAGCGGCCAGTCGACCATATGCCGACGGCAAGCCTCGAGCCGGCGCACGAGGAAACCGCTGCGGCAGCCGATGCGCCGCCGGAATTCCGCTGGCCCGCGCGCGGCCGGATCACCGAAGGCTATCGGCGCGGCAGCAACGACGGTATCAATATCGCGTTGCCGGAAGGCACCTCGGTCAAGGCCGCGGAAGCCGGCGTCGTCGTCTATGCGGGCAACGAGGTGCGCGGCTACGGCAACCTTGTCCTCATCCGCCACCCCAATGGTTTCGTAACGGCTTATGCCAACAACGACGAGCTGGAAGTCAGGCGAGGGCAGGTGGTCCGGCGCGGGCAGGTCATCGCCAAGTCGGGCGAAACCGGTAATGCGACATCACCGCAGCTCCACTTCGAAGTTCGCAAGGGCGCGACGCCGGTCGATCCGACTCAATATCTCGCCGGGCTTTAACGCGCCGGAGGCAGAAATTGTCGGACGCTCACCGCGCCGCGAAAACGAGATAGGCCGCGATTTCCGCGGCCTGCTGGGCGGCGCCGGCAACATCGCCGGTCTGGCCGCCGATGAGCCGCCGGGCCAAAGCCGTCACGCCGTAAGCGCCCAAAATGCTGAGCAGCAGCCCGGTGAGAATGCGCCCAAGGCTCGCGCCCGCGAGCCATGGCAGCAAGCTCAGAACGAAAGCCGCGAGTGCCGCGATGCGCAGCGGCGGCTGATCGCTTCTGGCGGAGAAGCCCGCGCCTTCCATTCGGGCCGGCGGCAACAGGACAAGCGGTAGAAGCGCCAGCGTACGCGAGACGGCGGCGGTCGCGATCAGCACCAGAGCGGCCAGCAGCAGATTGTGCCGCGCCACGATTGCGACGCTGAAAATCCGCAGCAAGAGGCTCGTCATAAGCGCCAGCGTTCCGAAGCTGCCGATCCGGCTGTCCTTCATGATGGCGAGACGCTGTTCCGGTGCGTTGCCTCCCATCGCATCGGCAAAATCGGCCAGACCGTCCTCGTGGAACGCGCCGGTGACGACGATGAGCGTGACGATCGCGAAGACCGCGGCGAGTTGCACCGGCAACCCGATTTGCGTCGCAAGCACCATGAGGAGGGCCGCGACCGCGCCAATCAGCGCCCCGGCGAAGGGCAGCATTTTTACGCGGGCGGATATTTCCGCACCATGCGGATTGCGTTCGAAACCGAGAGGCGGAATGGGCAGCCGCGAATAGAAACGCAGGCAAGCCAAGAGGTCGCTCGCCAAGTCGGTCAGGACTTCACGCACATCGGGCAGGTTCATCCCGGCAGTCTCCTGCGAGGCCCCTGTTTTGTCGAGCGCCATCTGGCGGCCCTTCACCGTCGCGATAGTCGGCAAAGACGCGTATTGCGGCGAGAAGCGAAAACAAAAAGAGTACGCGCGAAGCTGCGCCTCTTTTTGGCCATATCGCCTGCAAGCGGTGTGTCTTCGATGCGCTAGCGAGTCCATGACCGCTCGGCCATAGTCCTCAGTCACGATAAATTTAAACTTGGGAGTGCGGAAATGCTCAAACGGATCGCACTGGCCCTTCTCCTGCTTGGGCTTGCTGGATGCGGGCCGCTCGCGCTGCCTTCGGTCTCGAGTTCTTCGTCGACGCCGGCGCAGCCGCTGAATGGTTTTTCGGCCATGCGTTGCAACAGCAACGTCACTATGACCGGCTGCTAGACGGTTTGGTGCCGCCTATTCGGCGAGCTGGGCGTCCGGCAGGTCGGCATAATCTTCGGCGCGCGTGTCGTCGCGCGCCGTATTGGGCAGCAGCGCTGACAACACGGCGGCAACCAGCACATTGGCAAGAAACGCCGTGATCCCGTTATAGACCGCGAAGCTTGATCCAAAAACATTATGCACCGGCACCCAGGCCGCCGGCGTCCAGGCCAGCCATGTGCCGATGACCATGCCGGCCGCCCAGCCGGCGAGCAGGGCCCAGCCGTTGAACCAACGCGTATAGAGCCCGAAGATCACCGCCGGAAAGATCTGCGCCATCCACATGCCGCCAAGCAATTGTAGATCAAGCGCGAACTTGGTCGGCACGAAGAGAATGAAGGCGAGCGCGCCAACCTTGACGATCAGCGACATCAGCTTGGCGATCACCGCTTCTTCCTGTGCGTTCATCGCCGGGTGAATGAAAGGCTTCCAGATGTTGCGCGTAAAGGTGTTGGCCGCGCCGATCGACATGATCGCCGCGGGAACGAGCGCGCCGATGGCAATGGCGGCGAAGCAGAAGCCGACGAACCAGTCCGGAAACACGCTGAGGATGAGATGCGGCACGGCATCCTGCGGATTCTTCACATGGACGCCAACGGCAAGCGCCATGTAGCCCATCAACGCGATCAGCGCGAGCATCACCGAATAGGCCGGCAGTGCGACGGCATTGATGCGGATCGTATTGCCGCTGCGTGCCGAAAGCATCCCGGTCATCGCGTGCGGATACATGAGCACCGCGAGGCCCGATCCGAACGCGAGTGTGATGAAGGGAACGATCTGCTTCGGCGTGAGCAAGAGGCCCGCAGCGGCCTTGCTGCCGCTCAACGCGGCTTTTTTCGCCAGCGCCGCGCCCGCGGCATCGAAAATCGCGCCGTAGCCGCCAAGCTTCGCCGGAATGACGACGATTGCGGCGATGACGAAGATATAGATCATGATGTCTTTGACGAAGGCGATCATCGCCGGCGCCCGCAAACCGCTGCGATAGGTGTAAAGCGCCAGGATGACGAAAGCGACCGTAAGCGGCAGGTGGCTCATCAGCCCGCGGCCTTCGAAGCCTAGCGCCTCGATCACCCGCTCCATGCCGACGAGCTGCAGCGCGATATAGGGCATGGTCGCGAGGATGCCGGTGAAGGCGACGGCGAGTTCCAGCCATCGGTTGCCGTACCGGCCGAGCACGTAATCGCTGGCGGTCAAATAATTCTTGCGATGCGCGACCGCCCAGAGCCGAGGAAAGGTCAGATAGAGCAGCGGATAGATGATGATCGTATAGGGTACGGCGAAGAAGCCATAGGCGCCGACAGCATAGAGCACGGAGGGTACGGCGATGACGGTATAGGCCGTGTAAAGATCGCCGCCGATCAGGAACCACGAGACCCAGGCGCCAAACCGGCGGCCGCCGAGGCCCCATTCATTGAGATCGTTGAGGTCGCCGCGTTTCCAATGCGCCGCGACGAAGCCGAGAACCGTGACGAGAAGAAAAAAACCGATGAAGACGGCAGTTGCGGCCCAATTCAAATGGTCGATCACCGCTTCTCACCTTTATAGACAAGATAGGTCACGAGGCTCGAGAGCGGGATCAGGACAATGAGAAACCAATAGAAGAAGGGAAAGCCGAACAGCCGCGGCTCGGCGACATTGTAGAACGGGACGAGCAAAGTCGCTAACGAGGGCAACGTCAAAAGCAGATATTTCATCGTCCCCCCGTGCGGCTTGCGGCACGGCAGCAAGGCGACGCCGGCCGAGGAGAAGACTTAGCGAAGCGGCGCGCGGCGATCAAGTCTGCATGCTCTGCGCGCCGCGGAGGTGCTCTAGCGGGCGATGACCTCGACATCGTGGTCATGCGTCGATTCGACTTTGAATGTCGCCTGATAGGATTTGGCGCCATGCCGCGCGATAGCGACATATTCGCCCTCGGCCAGGACGACGGACGGGAAGGCGCCGATCAATTCGCGGATCACGTCGCCGCCCGGCGTCAGGATCGTGAATGCCGAATTGGCGAGGGCCTCACCGCCCGGCGCATTGACGAGCTTCAAGGTCATGACGGCGGCGCGGTGGCGCAGCGTTGCATCCGTCAGTTTACCTGCCTGCACGTGCAGGTCTGCGCTGACGACCGAATTGGTGGCGTTGGCGATGCCATTCTGTGCCAGCGAGCCGACACCGGTCGTGTCGAGCAAAGTCGAGACCACGTGATAATTGCCCTCCGGCAGGCCGATGATATCGCCGGCCCTCGCCTTGGAGAGGATGAGCTTGGCTTCGGCGTTGTTGTGGGCGGGGACATAGATCGAAATCGTCAATTTCGCCGGATTGATCGGCTGGTCGCCAAGCATGGGCACGATGCGCAGGCCGCAGGCATTGAGCACGAGCCGCTCGCTCATCGGCGCGCCAGCCATGGTGACGCGCTGTGTCATGCCGGCGAGCCCCATCGCACAATGGACGATGTAAGTGCCGTCCGGCAAAGAGAGCGAGGGTGCGGCCTCGTTCGATTCCGCGACGAGCTTGTGCGAACCGTCGGCTTCGAGCGTTTCATCGAAGACGCGCCATTTGAGGCCGTCGCTGATCGGATGCAAATCGGTCGCGCTCAGCAGTGCCGACAGAAGCAAGGGATGACGCGGCGTCTGCGGCGTGCTGTCGTGGCGCGGCGCCATCAGGCCGCCGGGCGGAATGATCGGCGCGATCGCATCGCCATTGTCTTGCGCAAGGGCCGGCGAGAAGAGGCCGAGGCTCAGATGAAGGACGAGGGCGGGAAGGGCGAACGCAAAGCGGCGCGGCAACAAGTTCATCGGCGGAATCTAGCAGAGAATCCGGCTTTGTGATGGCTGACCCGCACCGAGGGGACAGGCAAAATCGCGTGCAACGCCGCCTGTTCCATGCGAATGAGCGGCGCCGAATTCTACGGGAAAGGTTGCCGGCTTGAACAATGACATGATCGATCTTCTGCGTAAGCGGCGCTCGGCGCCGCCTGCCTTGTTGAGGGGCCCCGGACCGACGCCACCAGAGCGCGACCTACTTCTGACGCTTGCCTCGCGCGTCCCTGACCATGGCAAGCTCGTGCCGTTTCGTTTCATTGTTTTCGAAGGCGAGGCGCGGGAGAAAGCCGGCGCGATCATTGCCGAGGTTTTTGCCGCCGCGCATCCCGAAGCCGGCGGCGCCGATCTCGAAAAAGAGCGCGCGCGTCTCGCCCTGGCGCCACTCGTGATCGGCGTCGTCTCGCGCGCCGCACCGCATCATAAAATTCCGGAATGGGAGCAGATACTCTGCGCCGGGGCGGTGTGCTTCAATCTCGAAGTCGCCGCCCATGCGCTCGGCTTTGCGAGCACGTGGCTGACGGAATGGTACGGCTACGACCGGACGGTGTTGAAACGTTTCGGCCTCGCCGAGCATGAGAAGATCGCGGGCTTCATTCACATCGGCCGCGATCCGGGGCCGCGAGAAGACCGTGTGCGGCCGCAGCTTTCCGAGATCGTTACCGATTTCCGGGCTTGACGAACGAAACTTCAGGGCGCGCGTCTCACAATCCCATCAAATCCGTCCCGTTTCGTCGTGGCGAGGCTTTCCGTTTCGTCGTCGATTAGCAATGCCGGAATTCCAGCCGCCTTGGCGGCCAGCACCGCGAGATGGCGGGCGAGATTGAGCGGGCCGCTGTCCCCGTCGCTCACACCGAGGGCGCTGGCAAATGCGCGAGCGTCGAAGCTAAGAGCCACGAGGCGCCGGCTTGTGGCGGCAAGCGTCCTCAATTGAAAGATCGCGGCAGGCGCAGCGATCAGCCCGATGATCTGCGTCGCCCCGTCCTCAAGGCCCAGCTCGGCTTCCCGCACGGCAAGCCTGACGCCGAGATGCTCGACCTCGGCGCCATGGCTGACCGGCAGGACGATCCCATCCGGCGCCGCCGCGATCAGTTCGTCGAGGTCTTGCTCGATCGTTTCGCCGTGCGACTCGATGTGGACATAGAGTTTCTGCCGGCCGGGGCGCAGTTGTCGCGCCGCGCGCAGACAATCCGCGACCGCGGAAGAGCGGCCGGCGAGCCAAAGCGCATCGGCGCCGCGCGCGAGCGCATTTTCAAGCTTTGGAATCTCGGCCGGGACGAGA
>JAJXZN010000116.1:0-593 GCA_021780015.1 Pseudomonadota bacterium | reverse complement strand
TGAACGAGCATGAGCCTTGCCTTAAGGATACATTTACCATGATCGCAGATGGTGAAGAGGAACTTAAGACGCCGGCGCTTCGCCCGCGGTGCGGAAAAAGCTGATGATTGTGCGTCGATTCATGCATTGGGCGCGGACCGCGGGGGCAGCGCAGCGGGCGGAAGCGGCGGCGGCGCTCGCGCGAGTTTATCTGATCGCCGATCTGGAGCCAGCCGATCGGGAAGAGGCCGAACTCGCGCTGACCGGCCTTCTCGACGATCCGTCGCCGCTCGTGCGCCGGGCGCTCGCCGAAGCCTTTGCCAGCGCGCCGGAGGCACCGCATCCGATTGTGCTCGGCCTCGCAGACGACCAATCGGATATTTCTTCCATCGTTCTCGGCCGTTCGCCGGTTTTGTCGGATTCAGATCTGATCGATTGCGCGGCGATCGGCGATGCCATCGCTCAATCCGCGGTGGCTTTGCGACCGAGCGTTTCGGCGGCGGTTGCTGCGGCGATCGCCGAAGTCGGGGCGCGCGAAGCCTTGATCTCGCTCGCGATCAATCCCGGTGCCGACGTGCCGGATTTCTCGCTGCGGCGGATGGTCGAGCGGTTTG
>JAJXZN010000001.1 GCA_021780015.1 Pseudomonadota bacterium | reverse complement strand
CATAAACCGCAAACCCGGCGCTGTCCGGCCCCCGCGCCGTCATCGTCTCCAGCATGATCGCAAGGTGCTTGCCGAGTTCAGGCTCAAGCGCCGGATCCTTCAGGAATAGTCCTACAATCCCACACATGCCCGTTTCCTCGCTTTTTCTCAGCCCTAAAGTAATTTTCCTATAAAGAAAATAGCAGTCGCCAGAGGAAACTGAAAGGCCAAATTTTCGTTTTTGTCAAAAAAATTGCGTTTGCGGCAATCCGGTGCGCCCTTGCACAAATCCGGCCGGTTAACACGCCGCTTGGTAAAGCGCCGGGGCGCCGCCTGCTCAGCCTTCGCGCCAGACGAGTTCGCCGCCAACCATGGTCAGCTTCACGCGCCCCTGCATCTTCGCTTCGTCGAAGGGCGTGTTCTTGCAGCGCGAATGCAGTGTCGATGGATCGAGCACGAAGGGCTCGTCCGGATCGAAACGGATGAGGTCGGCCGGCGCGCCAATCTCCAGGCGGCCCTGCGGCAGGCCGAGGATTTCGGCGGGCCGCGACGACATGGACGCGAGCAGGCGCGGCAGCGAAATCTCGCCCGCATGGACCAGCCGCAACCCGGCCGAGAGCATGGTCTCCAATCCGATTGCGCCGGGCTCGGCTTCCGTGAAGGGCAGCCGCTTCGTCTCGACATCCTGCGGATTGTGGTCCGAGACGACGACATCGATCAGCCCTTCGGCAAGCGCTTCGACGAGCGCCTGGCGCTCCTCTTCGCGCCGCAAGGGCGGCGCGAGCTTCAAAAAGGTGCGGTAATCGCCGATGTCGTTTTCGTTCAAAGCAAGATGATTGATCGAGGTGCCGCAGGTGATCGGCAGGCCCGCCGCCTTGGCGGCGCGGATCGCCTCGAGCGACAGCGTCGTCGAGACGAGCGTCGCATGATAGCGCGCACGCGTCAGCGCAACGAGGCGGATGTCGCGATCGAGCATGATCGTTTCCGCCTCGCGCGGCACGCCCGGCAGGCCGAGCCGCGTCGCCAGCTCGCCCTCGTTCATCACCCCGTCCGTCGCCAGATCGGGATCTTGCGCGACATGCATGATCAGCGCGTCGAAATCCTTCGCATAGGCCATCACGCGGCGCATAACGCGCGCATTGCGCAGCGATTGCGGCCCGTCGCTGAACGCGACGGCGCCTGCCTCCTTGAGAAGCCCGATCTCGGCGATTTCGGCGCCTTGCAGGCCGCGCGTCAGCGCCGCGACCGGCAAGACGCGGACGAGGCCGGTATCGCGCGCGCGCCGCAACAGGAAGTCGACGACCGCCGGCTCGTCGATCGGCGGATTGGTGTCAGGCCGCGCCAGAATCGTGGTGACGCCGCCCGCCGCCCCGGCCGCAGTGGCGGTCGCAATCGTCTCGCGGTGCTCCGCGCCCGGCTCACCGACGAAGGCGCACATGTCGATCAGGCCCGGCGCCACGACATCGCCGGCGCAATCGATGATATGGGCATGCGGCGGCAGCGACGCGGCGACGACCGGCGGCCCGAGATCCCGGATGATCCCGTCGATGATGAGGACGCCGCCGCGCTCTTCGCTCTGCCGCACGGGATCGATCAAGCGCGCGTTGGTGAGCGCCAAAGGCTGATGGGCGATCGCACCGGTCGGAGCGTGTTTCATCGCGCCTCACTCATTGGGCAGATGCTCGGCGAGCGCCGCGAGCACGGCCATGCGCACGGCGACGCCCATTTCGACCTGCTCGCGGATCAAGCTTTGCGGCCCGTCGGCAATGTTCGAATCGATCTCGACGCCGCGGTTCATCGGCCCCGGATGCATGACGAGCGCATCCTTCTTGGCGTGGCGCAGCTTGTCGGCGTCAAGGCCGAAGAAGCGGAAATATTCCCGCGACGAGGGCATGAAACCGCCGCTCATCCGCTCCCGCTGCAGCCGTAGCATCATGACGATATCGGCATCGGTAAGCCCGCTCTTCATGTCGCGAAATGCCTCGACGCCCATCCGCTCGATACCGACCGGCATCAAGGTCGAGGGGCCGACGACGCGCACGCGCGCGCCGAGCGCGGATAAGAGAATGATATTGGAGCGGGCGACGCGCGAATGGAGAATGTCGCCGCAGATCGCGACCGTCAGGCCTTCGATACGGCCCTTGTTGCGGCGGATCGTCAGCGCGTCGAGCAGCGCCTGCGTCGGGTGCTCATGTGCGCCGTCGCCGGCGTTGATCACCGCACAATCGACTTTGCGGGCGAGGAGATGCACGGCACCCGCCTGCGCATGGCGCACGACGATAATGTCCGGCCGCATGGCGTTGAGCGTGACCGCCGTATCGATCAGCGTTTCGCCCTTCTTCAGGCTGGACGTCTGCACCGACATGTTCATGACATCGGCGCCGAGGCGCTTGCCGGCGAGCTCGAAGGAGGATTGCGTGCGCGTCGAGGATTCGAAGAAGAGATTGATGAGCGTGCGGCCGCGCAGCGTCGTGCGCTTCTTCTCGATTTGACGGGAGACTTCGACCGCCTCTTCGGCCCGATCGAGAAGAATTAATATATCGTCGGCGGAAAGCCCTTCGATGCCGAGCAAGTGCCGG
This sequence comes from Pseudomonadota bacterium, assembly GCA_021780015.1. Classification (GTDB taxonomy): domain Bacteria; phylum Pseudomonadota; class Alphaproteobacteria; order Rhizobiales; family Beijerinckiaceae; genus Methylovirgula. The sequence continues at coordinate 5,196 of JAJXZN010000001.1, read as the reverse complement.
TGTCGGAATTTTTGATGGGGCCGCGGATCGGACATTAAAGTCGTTCTATAGGGGCGAAGGAGCGGCGTTAGCAAGGGCGCTGGCGAGGGATTTCCCGCCCTTTTCGACAGGCTGGTTAGCGCCGTTCGCGGCCTTTTTGCGCCGGATGGCCGCCGCCGCCGATTTGACACTTGGGCGTCGCTACCCCATGTTCCGCCCCAACGAGCGGCGGCCCTGAGACGCGCCGGGAGCTCCGTCGGCTTAGCCGGTTTCCGAAAAAATGTAGCGTCTTCAGCCGTTTAGCACGGAGCTACGGATTTATGAATCTCGTCATCGTCGAATCGCCCTCCAAGGCCAAGACGATCAACAAGTACCTTGGGCGTGACTATGAGGTCATCGCTTCCTTCGGCCATGTGCGCGATCTCCCGGCCAAGGACGGCTCGGTCGATCCGGAGCAGGATTTCACCATGCTCTGGCAGGTTGATGCCAAAGCCGCTAAGCGCCTCAACGATATTGCCGCCGCCGCCAAATCCGCCAAAAAGCTGATCCTTGCCACCGACCCTGACCGCGAAGGCGAAGCGATCTCCTGGCACGTCCTCGAAGTCTTGAAGAACAAGCGGGTCCTGAAGGACAAGCCGGTCGAGCGCGTCGTCTTCAATGCGATCACCAAGACCGCCGTGCTCGATGCGATGAAACACCCGCGCCAGATCGACGAGGCGCTCGTCGATTCCTATCTGGCACGCCGCGCGCTCGACTATCTCGTCGGCTTCAACCTGTCGCCGGTGCTGTGGCGCAAATTGCCGGGCGCGCGCTCGGCCGGCCGGGTGCAATCGGTCGCGCTGCGGCTCGTCTGCGACCGTGAGCTCGAGATCGAGCAATTCGTCGCGCAGGACTATTGGACGCTGCTCGCGCATTTGAAGACCAAAGCCGGCGCCCCGTTCGTTGCCCGCCTCGTCGGCGCCGACGGCGAGAAGATCGGCCGGCTCGACATTGCGACCGCCGAAGAGGCCGAAGCGCTGAAGACTGCGCTTGAGAACGCCAAATTCTCGGTCGCGAGCGTCGAGTCGCGCCCGGCCAAGCGCCACCCGGCGCCGCCCTTCACCACCTCGACCCTGCAGCAGGAGGCTTCGCGGAAACTGGGCTTCGCCCCGGCGCGGACCATGCAGATCGCGCAGAAACTCTACGAAGGCGTCGAGATCAACGGCGATACAATCGGCCTTATTACTTATATGCGCACCGACGGCGTCGATGTCGCGCCCGAGGCGGTCGCCGCAGCGCGCCGGGTGATCGGCAAGGAATTCGGCGAACGCTATGTGCCAAACGCGCCGCGCAAATATACGGTCAAGGCCAAGAATGCGCAGGAAGCGCATGAGGCGATCCGTCCGACCGACATGGCGCTGCTGCCGGCGCGGATCGGCCGTTCGCTCAACCACGACGAGGCGCGGCTCTACGAGCTGATCTGGACGCGGGCTATTGCGAGCCAGATGGAATCGGCCGATCTCGAGCGCACCACCGTGGAAATTTCCGCAGCCTCGGGGGCAAAGAAACTCGACCTGCGCGCCACCGGCCAGGTGATCCGCTTCGATGGTTTCCTGAAGCTCTATCAGGAAGGCCGCGACGATCCCGACATCGACGACGAATCAAGCCGTCTGCCGCCGATGCAGGCCGGCGATCCCTTGTCCAAGGACAAGATCGAATCGAGCCAGCACCGCACCGAGCCGCCGCCGCGCTTCACCGAGGCGAGCCTCGTCAAGCGCATGGAAGAGCTCGGCATCGGCCGGCCTTCGACCTATGCCTCGACGCTCGCCGTGCTGCGCGACCGCGACTATGTGCGGCTTGAAAAAAAGCGGCTCTATCCCGAGGACAAGGGCCGCGTCGTTACCGCTTTTCTCGAAAGCTTCTTCACCCGCTATGTCGGCTATGACTTCACTGCCGGCCTCGAGGAAAAGCTCGATCTCGTCTCCAATCACGAGATCGACTGGAAACAGGTGCTGCGCGATTTCTGGGCGGATTTCTCCAGCGCGCTGGCGGCCACCAAGGATCTGCGCACGACGCAGGTGCTCGATTCGCTGAACGAATTGCTCGGCCCGCATATTTTCCCGGCGAAGGAGGATGGCTCCAATCCCCGCGCCTGCCCGTCCTGCGGCAGCGGACAATTGTCGCTGAAGCTCGGCAAATTCGGCGCCTTCATCGGCTGTTCGAATTACCCGGAGTGCAAATTCACCCGCACATTGGCCGACACCAACGCCGAAAGCCTTGGCGACAGCGACCGGCCGGGCGTCAAAGTGCTGGGCGAAGACCCCGAGACCGGCGATGAGATCACGGTGCGCGACGGCCGCTTCGGCACCTATGTGCAGCAGGGCGAAGGCGAAAAGCCGAAACGCTCCTCGCTGCCAAAAACCTTGAACGCTGCCGACGTGACGCTCGAACAGGCGCTGGCGCTCTTGAGCCTGCCGCGCCAAGTCGCTGTGCATCCTGAGACCAAGGCGCCGATCGTCGCCGGCATCGGCCGCTACGGGCCCTATGTCCAGCACGGCAAGACCTACGCCAATATCGGCAAGGACGAGGATATACTTTCGATCGGCGGCAATCGCGCCATCGACTTGATCGTCGCCAAGGAGAGCGGCCTTTCCGGCCGCCGCTTCGGCGCACAAGCCGCAAACGCCAGCCGTGACTTGGGCCAACATCCCGAAGGCGGCGCGGTGGTCATCAAGGCGGGCCGCTTCGGCCCCTACGTCAATTGGGGCAAGATCAATGCGACGCTGCCGCGCGACGCCGATCCCACGACTCTGACGCTCGAGGATGCCGTTGCGCTTCTCGCCGCCAAGGCGCAAGGCGGCGGTGGCGGGACGCAGGGCCGCGTGCTGGGCGCGCATCCTTCCGGCGGCGACATCGTTCTGCGCGAAGGCCGCTTCGGTCCCTATGTCAGCCTCGGCAAGGTCAACGCGACCTTGAAGAACGGCCTGACGCCGGAGACGGTGACGCTCGCAGACGCGATCCAGTTGATCGATGCCAAGGGCGGCGCGCCGGCGAAGAAGAAAACCGCGGCCAAAGCCAAGCCGGCAAAGGCCGCTTCGAAGGCGGCACCGAAAAAGGCCGCCAAGAAAGCAACTCCGAAAGCAGCCACCAAGGCGCCGGCGCGAAAGGCCAAAAGCGCGTGATCAGGAAAGCCGGCTCGGCAAAGGCCGGCCCGCCCGGCGCGAACGCCGCGAACAAGAAAGGCGCTCTCCCCTCGCGCGCCGAGATTCTCGCCTTCATCAGCCGCGAGCAAGCAAATAGCCCGGCCAAGATCGGCAAGCGCGAGATTGCCCGCGCCTTTTCCGTCACCGGCGCCGATCGCATAGGATTGAAAAAGATACTCAAGGAACTCGAAGCGGACGGCGCGATCGAACGCCGCCGCAAGCAATTGCACAAGCCCGGCCAATTGCCGGCGGTCGTCCTCGCCGATATCGCGAGCCGCGACCCCGATGGCGAATTGATCGCCCAGCCGGTCGAATGGGACAGCGCCCAGGGACCGATCCCGAAAATTCTCATTCACATCGGCCGCCGCCGGCCAGGCCAAGCGGTGCCCGGCCTCGGCGACCGGGCGCTAGTGCGCACCGAGCTCGCGCGCGAGGCCGGCCCCAATGATCCAGCCTATACGGGCCGGGTCATCAAGCTGTTTGACCGGGTCAAGACGCAAGTGCTCGGCATTTTCCGCGCCGACCCCGCCGGCGGCGGCCGCGTCGTGCCGATCGACAAACGCAATGCGCGCGCCGGCGAATTTACCGTCGCCGAGGCCGGCGATGGCGGCGCAAAGGACGGCGACCTCGTCGCCGTCGATGTTTTGCGCAGCGGCCGGTTCGGCCTGCCCACCGTGCGCGTGCACGAACGGCTCGGCAGCCTCGCCTCCGAAAAAGCGATGAGCCTCATCGCCATTCACGCCCATAACATTCCCAATGCCTTCAGCGCCGACGCCTTGACCGAAGCCTCGCGCGCCAAGCCGGCGACACTCGCCGGACGCGAGGATTGGCGCGAGATTCCGCTGATCACCATCGATCCCGCCGATGCCAAGGATCATGACGATGCGGTGTTCGCGCATCCAGACCACGATCCGGAAAACCAGGGCGGCCATATCATCTGCGTCGCCATCGCCGATGTTGCGGCCTATGTGCGGCCGGGTTCGGCGCTTGACCGCGATGCGCTCACGCGCGGCAATTCGGTCTATTTCCCCGACCGCGTCGTGCCGATGCTGCCGGAGCGCATCTCCAACGATCTGTGCTCGCTGCGGCCGAATGAAGATCGTGCCGCGATGGCCTTCCGTATCATCATCGCCAAGGACGGCCGCGTTGTCTCGCACAAGACGCATCGGGTGCTGATGCGGTCGGCGGCGAAGCTCACCTATGCGCAGGTGCAGGCGGCCTGGGACGGCTTGCCTGGCGACGAGACACAGGCCCTGATGACGCCGGTGTTGAAGCCGCTGTTCGCCGCCTACGAATCGCTCAAGATCGCGCGCGAACGGCGCAACCCGCTCGATCTCGACCTGCCGGAACGAAAAATCCTGCTCAAACCCGACGGGACCGTCGACCGCGTGATCGTCCCGCCGCGTCTTGAAGCGCATCGGCTGATCGAAGAATTCATGATCCTTGCCAATGTCGCGGCGGCCGAAACGTTGGAAAAAGCCCACCAGGCGCTGATCTATCGTGGGCATGGCGAGCCGACTTTCGAGAAGCTCAATGCGCTCGCCGAATTCCTCGCCTCGATCGGCATCAAAATCGCGAAAGGCCAGGTGCTGACGCCACGTCAGTTCAACGGCATCCTGGCGCAGGTGAAAGGCACGGAACACGAAAACATCGTCAGCGAGGTCGTGCTGCGCACCCAGGCCCAGGCCGAATATGTCGCCGAGAATTACGGCCACTTCGGGCTGCACCTGCGCCGCTACGCGCATTTCACCTCGCCGATCCGCCGTTATGCCGATCTGATCGTGCATCGCGCCTTGATCCGCGCTTCGCATTTCGGCAGCGACGGCCTAGCGGATCTCAGCGGCGAGCAATTGGCGGAGATTGCGGCGCAGATTTCCGCGACCGAACGCCGCGCCATGGCGGCCGAACGCGAGACGGTCGACCGGCTCATTGCTCAATTCCTGAGCGAGCAGATCGGTGCGGTCTTCGAAGGCCGCATTTCCGGCGTCACGGCGGCAGGACTTTTCGTGAAGCTCAGCGAGACGGGCGCCGACGG
>JAJXZN010000169.1 GCA_021780015.1 Pseudomonadota bacterium | reverse complement strand
TCGCCCCGCAATATGATACGACGCATGTCTATGTCGCCTCGGATGACTTCGAGCGCTTCGTCAAAAGTTTCCTCGCGACCTTCGGCGGCACGGCAAGCAAAGAGATCATCGCCAACGTCACGCCGACGCCGAGCACGACGAAATCGCAGATCATCCACGCGCCGGTCGGTACGCTGTCGGTCTTCGGCTATGTCACGCCGATCCCGGCGCCCTTCGGCGCGGAACGCAACGGTTTTCTCGTCGCCGATTTCGATGCGGCGATTGCCGCAGCGCGCGCCGACGGCGCCGGCCTGATCGTCGCGCCCTTCGAGGACGCGATCGGCCGCAACGCCATCGTCCAATGGCCGGGCGGCGTCACCATGCAGCTCTATTGGCACAACGTTCCGCCGCATTATCCCGCCCTCGCGACAATCCCGGAAAACCGCGTCTATGTCGCGCCCGAACAGGCGGACGCCTTCATCCGCGCCTATCTCGCGTTCTCGCAAGGCACGGTCGTCGAGGATGATCGCAAGGCGCCGGGGATCGAGGTCGGCGAGCCGTTCCACACGTTTCGCCGGGTGCTGATCGACTCGCGCTTCGGCAAGACCCTGGTTCTCGCGACCGATGGGCAATTGCCCTATCCCTGGGGGCGCGAGACGACGGGCTTCGAAGTCGCCGATCTCGACGCGACGATCCTGAAGGCGGAAGCGGCCGGCGTGTTCGTCGTCGTCGAGCCGTTTTCGGCGGCGGGGCGGCGCACAGCTTTCTTCGAATTTCCCGGCGGCTATATTGCCGAAGTTCATACCGCAGCGAAATCTTGAGCGTTCAGGCGGCGTTCACCGCCCGCATTGGAGCTTCGGCCGCGCCCAGACCCGCACAGCCCTGCTTGGAATTGCCAAAATTCCGCTATTGGGTGGGGCGAGCGCGACAGGGAGCCGGCGCAAAAGATGAGAATTCTGCTCAACGATTATTCAGGCCATGCCTTCACCGTCGAACTGGCGCGCGAACTGGCCAAGCGTGGCCATAACGTCCTGCATCTTTCGCTCGGCGATTTTCAAAGCCCGAAAGGCGATCTCGCCCGCCAGCCCGGCGATCCCGCGACGTTCGAAGTCGAAGCCATCAGCCTTGGCAAGCCGTTCAAGAAATATGATTTCGTCGCCCGCCGCCGGCAGGAGATCGAATACGGCCGCCGCGTGACCGTGCGAATCGCGAGCTGGCAGCCCGATGTCGTCATCGGCTGCAACAATCCGCTTGATCCGCAGCAGGTGATTCAAACTTATTGCCGCGCACGTAATATTTGTTTCGTATTCTGGCTTCAGGACATTTATTCGAACGCGATCAAAGCCGTCCTGCGGAAGAAAATTCCTGTGGCTGGACATGCCATCGGTCTTTGGTACGAAGAATTGGAAAAACGCCTGTTGCGGCGGGCGGATCAGGTCATTGCCATCACTGAAGATTTCATCGCCCCGCTGATTGCTTGGCATGTGCCGCGTGAACGCATTTCGGTCATCGAGAACTGGGCACCGAAAGACAAGATTTTGCTTCTGCCGCGCGACAATGAATGGAGCCGCGCGCACGGCCTGAACGGGAAATTTGTGCTGATGTATTCTGGAACGCTCGGCCTCAAACATAACCCGGCGCTGCTCGTTGCAGCCGCCGAGGCGTTCAAGGCCGAGCCCGAGGTTGCCGTCGTCGTGATCTCCGAGGGCAAATATGCCGACGAGGTGCGCGCGGCGGGAGAAGCGCGCGGACTTGCCAATCTGAGCGTCCTGCCTTTCCAGAGTTTCCAGGATTACAGCGCCGTTCTCGCAACCGGCGACGTGATGCTGGCGATGATCGAGCCGGACGCCGCCATTTACTCCGTGCCGTCGAAAGTTCTCTCCTATCTCAGCGGCGGCAAGGCCATCGTGCTCTCGGCCAATGCAGCCAATCTCGCGGCACGAATCTTGATGCGCTCCGGCGCCGGCGCGGTTGTTGCGCCGGACGACGAGGCAGGCTTTGTCGCGGCGATCCGGCGCTTCCTGAAAGATCCGGAGGCGCGGCAGAAAGCCGGCGCGGCGGCCCGCGCCTATGCGGACGAGAATTTCGATATCGGCGCGATCGCCGCACGCTTTGAAAGTATCCTGGCCGCATGCGCCAAACCCCCGGCATCCGGTGAGCGCCGGATAAACTGAGACGACCCGTGACCTGCATCATGTTCTTCTGGGAAAATTTCGGGCCGACCCATGTCGACCGCTGCGATGCCGTGGCCCGCGCCATGCCGCGCAAGGCGATCCTCGGCATCGAACTCAACCCGGCGAGCACGACCTATGGCTGGACGCCGGAAACGGGGCAGCATTTCACCAAGCGGACGCTGCGCAGCGACCAATCGCGATGGGGGGCGCTGCGCACCGCTTTCGAGCTCGTCCGCGTCAGCGTCAGCTCGGGCGCAAGGCACGTCTTTCTCTGCCATTACAATGAGCCGAGCGTCCAAATCGCCGCCATGCTGATGCGGCTGCTGCGCAAGCGGGTTTATCTTCTGCTCGATTCCAAATTCGACGACCGGCCGCGCTCGATCTGGCGCGAGGCACTGAAGGCGGTTTGGATCTGGCCCTATGTCGGCGCCATCGTCGGCTCGCGCCGCAGCCGCCAATATTTGAGCTTCCTCGGGCTGAGCAATGCCCGGATCGAAAATTATTACGACACGATCTCGGTCGAACGCATCCGCGGCGCCGCCGGCGTACCGCCCGCTCCCGCCGGGGTCGATTTCCACGACCGGCATTTCACCATCGTTTCGCGCCTTGTCGCCAAGAAGAATTTGTTTGTGGCGGTCGATGCCTTTGCCCTGTATGTATCGCGCACCAACCACCCGCGCCGGTTGCGGATTTTTGGAGACGGCGGCCTCGATCAGGAATTGCGCGATCACGTGCGCGAGTTGAACCTGACCGAATTCGTCACCTTCGAGGGCTTCCAGCAAACCGATGTGGTGAGCCAAGCGCTTGGATCGACACTCGTGCTGATACAATCAAGCTCGGAAGAACAATTCGGTTTCGCTATTGTCGAGGCCTTGGCCATGGGCGTCCCGGTCATCGTCTCGGACAATTGCGGCGCGCGCGACGAATTCGTCCGCTCCGGCGTCAACGGTTTCGTCGTCCAGCCTGACAATGTCGAGGGCATTGCTTTTTTCCTCGGCCGGCTGGCGTCCGATCAATTGTTGTGGGAGCGGCTGTCGGCCGGCACCGCTGCCTTCGCCGCAGAAGCTGATGCCGTAAGCTTCGCCCAATCCGTCGGCCGGCTGACGGCGAGCGCCTGACACGTGCCGATGCGGCTCAGGAAGGTTGTCTTTCTCTGGGAAAATTTCGGCCCGATGCATGTCGACCGGCTGAGCGCCCTGGCGCGCGCCGTCGCCGACCAATGGGAGGTCATCGGCGTCCAATGGACCGGCAAGAGCACGACCTATGATTGGGTCGCGCCGGATGCGAAAAACTTCAGCCTCGTCACGCTCTTTCCCGATCGAGCGCCGGTCTCGATCGGCTTCTGGCAGAAGCTGTGGCGCACGCTGTCGTTCTGCCTCAAATCCAAGGCCGATGCCTTTTTCTTCAGCCATTATAATGATCCGGTCATCATCATCACCTCGGCGATCCTGGCGCTGACCAACAAGCGCGTCTTCGGCATGCTGCTGTCGAAGTTCGACGATTACGACCGCACGATCCGCTGGGAAGTTTTCAAATCGCTCATCCTTCTCCCCTATGCCGGCTTCCTCACCAATCGCGGCCGGTCGGAGGAATACATCCACTTCCTGCGCGGCAGCAAAGTGCCGATCGCCTATGGCCATAACACGTTGTCGGTCGGCGAAATCCGCAGCTTGGCGGGCGCCGCGCCGGCACCCGGCGGCGCGCCGCACGCCGCGCGCCATTTCACCGCCATCACCCGCCTCGTGCCGAAAAAGAACCTCACCGTCTTGATCGACGCCTACGCGCTCTATCGCCAGGCGGTCGCCACGCCGCGCCCGTTGCACATCTGCGGCTCGGGCGAACTTGAAGCCGAATTGCGCGCGAAAATCGCCGCGCTCGATCTCGGCGGTCTTGTCCTTTTGCGCGGTTTCCTGCAGCGGCCGGAGATTGCGCACGAACTTGCCCAATCGCTTGCGCTCATCCTGCCAAGCATCGAAGAGCAGTTCGGCAATGTCATCATCGAGGCGCAGGCGATGGGCGTACCAACCATCATCTCGCACAATTGCGGCGCGCTTGAAACGCTCGTGCGCAGCGGCGTCAATGGTTTCGTCGTCGAGCCGGACAATCCCGCCGGCCTTGCGTTTTTCATGCAATGGCTGCACGAAGACGAAGATCTCTGGGAGCGCATGGCGCTCGGCTGCGCCCAGTTCCTGCCGCGCGCGGATACTCCCGCCTTCGTCGAGGGCGTCATGAAATTGCTATGATTTCCCAGAACTTTAGCGTTGCTGCCTGCAGATTTCCGGCAGCGAGGATTTAACCAGGAATGCTTGCCCGCCTTCTTCGCGGCATCGGCGCCAATGCCTTAAGCCAAATCGTCACCATCGGCCTGCAATTGGAGCGCGTTCCGGTGCTCGCCACGCATTGGGGCCTCAAGCTCTACGGCACCTGGTTGATGCTGTTCACGATCCCGTCCTACTTGGCGCTGGGCGACTTCGGCTTTGCCACGGCCGCCGGCGTGGACATGACGATGAAAGTCGCGCGCGGCGATAAGGACGGCACGCTCGTCACCTATCACAGCGCGCTGACCGCGATCACTCTCGTCTCCTCAACGGTGTTCCTGATTGCGGTGATCATCTGCGCGCTGCTACCGGCGCGCTGGATCACCTTCGACATTCCGGTCAGTCCCGGCGCAATCCGCGTGCTGCTGATCTTGATCGTCGCCTATGGGCTCATCTGTCTTGCGAGCAGCCTGTTGATGGCGGGATTCCGCTGTTCCGGCCTTTATGCGGTCGGCGTCGTCGGTCAATCCGTCACGCAATTGACGGAGGGTTGCGCCTGTATCGTCACGGTCCTTTGCGGCGGCTCGCTGCTTGCCGCGGCCTCGGCCTACCTGATCGCGCGCAGCATCTGCGTCATCGGCCAGGCGCTGCTGCTGACCTTTCAGGTGCCTTGGCTCCGGCTCGGATTTTCCGGCGCGAATTTTAATGAGATCAAGAGGCTCGCCAAACCGGCTTTTGCCGCCATGGCCTTGCCGTTCGCCCAGGCTGCCTTCCTGCAAGGCACACCGGTCATGCTCGGCGCCGCGACGAATGCCGCGACCGTGCCCGTCTTTACCACGGCGCGCACGCTGATCCGCGCCGGCGTGCAATTCACGACCCTGCTGAATCATGCCCTGATGCCCGAATTCTCGACCGCCGTCGCGCGCGGCGATACGCGCCTGCAGCGGCATTTCCTCTTTGCGACCTTCGCGACCGATGCGGCGATTCTCGTGCCCGGAGCATTGGTCCTGCTTCTCTTCGGGCAAAAGATCATCGCGCTCTGGACGCATCACACGGTGCATCCGAGCTTCGACCTTATCGCGGTTATGACCGCGGTGATGTTCGTCAATGGCATGTGGCTGCCGGTATCGAACCTGATCCTCGCCGCCAATCGCCACGCCACCTATTCCTATATCTTTCTCGCCGCCGCGATCGCGAGCGTCGCGCTCTGCTACCCTTTATCGCTGTGGCGGCAAGCGACCGGCGCCGGGCTTGCGCTGCTGGCGCTCGATTGCTTCATGTTCGTTGTTGTGATGCGCCTTGCCCATGCGCAAATTCTTAGGCCGAGCGGCGCGGGCAGTCCGCGAGACCAGATTTCGGAAGTCATATGACTCGCAACGTGGGGGTTTTTCACCCCGGGACACAGCATTCCTGGCAGACGGCGCGCGCGCTGCAGAACGCCGGCAGACTCGGCTGGTATGCGACCTCGATCTTCTACCGCGCGAACCGTTGGCCTTATCGCGCGCTGCCCTACCTGCCGGCAAAGCTGCGCGAAAGGCTGACGGCCGAATTCGGCCGCTTCTATCATCCGGCCGTCGCCCCGGACACGGTGCGGACCTTCGGCCTGCATGAATGGATCGAGCGCGGCTTGACCCGCGCCGGGCTTCGCCGCGCTGCCGCGCGCGTCAACATGGCCGGCAATAGTGTGTTCGCCAAATCGGTTTGCCGCCTGATCGAGCGCGAGCCGGTCGCCGCCGTCTGGGGCTACGATACGTCCTCAGCCGATGTGTTCGCCTTCGCCAAGCAACGCGGCATCGTCCGCATCCTCGACAAGACCATCGGCGATCCGCGCGTCTATAACGCGCTGATGAAGGAAATCTACGCGGAATATAAGCCTTTCTTCTCGAGTCCGAACTTCGCCGTTCCGCAAGCCGTCATCGATATTCAGGACAAGGAATATGACCTCGCCGACGGTATCGTCGTCGGCAGCGATTTCTGCCGCGACACGATTCTCGATCCGCTCGCCCGCCCCGATCTCGCCGGCAAGATCGATGTCCTGCCCTATTGCTTCGACGACGTCTTCTTCAAGCCGGGGCCCCCGCCGCTGCGGCCGAAAGACCGCCCGGTGCGTTTCCTCTTTCTGGGCCAGGCGGGGCCGCGCAAGGGGATCCACCTTTTGCTCAAGGCTTTCGCGCGGCTACCGCGCAATGCGGCGACGCTGACGATCGTCGGCCAAATGCAGGTGCCGGGCGCGACCTTCCGCCAATATGCCGACCTCGTCACCTTGATCCCGACCGTGCCGCGCGCCGCTGTCGCCGATTATCTGCGCGAGGCCGATTGTCTCGTCTTCCCGACCTATTTCGAAGGCTCGCCGATCACGATCTACGAAGCGCTCGCCTGCGGTTGCGCCATCATTCAGTCGAAGAATTCCAATCTCGACGCCATTCCGAAGTCCGGGCTCGCGCTCGAGCGGCTCGACGAGGAAAGCGTTCATGCGGCGCTCATGTACGTGATCGATAATCGCGACATCCTGCAAGCGTGGCAGCAGGCCGCGCCGCCCATTGCCGAAGGTTTTACTGTCGCCGCCTATCAGAAGGCGGTATTGGACTATCTCGATAAAATCTTGGGAACGAAGGGATAAACCCCCTAAAGTTGGTTCCGGAGGACAGTTTGCTCGCGCCGCCGTCAGAAGTCAGAATCGAGGACAAACCCCGGCAGGACGATTTTTATACTTCGCCCACCGCCGTTGTTTACATCTTCGGCGTCATCGATTCGCTCGTCCCTTTTTCGTATATTCTCAACGTCTATCCAAACTATTGGCATGCAGCGACGCTAGCGATCAAGCTGGCATTGTGCCTTGTATATTATAAATATATTTCCGTCAGCCGCATTGCGGTGATGTCGGCTCTTGTCTTGACTTCGATTATTCTGATTTCATCGGTCCCAGGCGGCTCGCAATTCTCAGACTATGTCAAGATCTTTGGCTTCATGACCCATGTCTTCATCACCTTGGCGATCGTCCGGCGCGACAATTTGCAGAAATATGTCCTGACCTGCGTCGGTGTGCTTTTCGCGAGCACGTTGATCTATCTGCTCGCGGCGAAAATGGGCCAGATCGACACCACCTTCGGCCGCTATTCCTATTTCCTCTTCGCATTGTTTGTCATTGCCAGCGGACTGGCCTTTCTGGAGACGGCATCGAATCCTTTTGCCGCGCAATTGGGCGACCAGGAAAGCGCGGCCCGCCGCCTAAACTTTGCGCAAGCATTCAACCCAGTGGGGGCGGTCTGCGGCGTGCTGATCGGGACGGTCTTCATTTTCTCCGGAATTGAGCTCGATCCTCTACAAATTGCCCACATGCAGGCGCTTCATACC
>JAJXZN010000114.1 GCA_021780015.1 Pseudomonadota bacterium | reverse complement strand
ATCCGCGCCCCGGCGCCGCGCTGGACACCACCCCGGTGGAATATGTCGCGCCCGATGCCTATGCGCTGCGCGACGTTGAGCGGGCGCGCATGGTCTGGACCCATGATGTCGAGCTCGATGCGCTGGAAGATTCGGTTTTCCGCGACCTGCTGACTTTCATGATGGAAGACCCGCGCAATATCTCGTTCTGCGCCCACCTCTTATTCTGCTCGAAGAACATCGAGCGGATCGGCGACCATTCCACCAACATCGCGGAGACGGTGGTTTATCTCGTCACGGGCGAAACCCTGCCGATGGACCGGCCGAAAGGCCCTTCACCCGCAACAGATTATTTGCCCCTTCCCAAGTGAGCCATAGATGAACAACCAGATCATCTCTGTTCCGGATTCCCGACCCGCGCAGGAGGCCCGCAATGCGCCGCCGCGGCCGAATTCCGCGGCGGTGGCGCCGCCGCGCATTCTCGTCGTCGAGGACGAGGCGGCGCTGAGCCTGCTGCTCAGCTATAATCTCGAAGCCGAAGGCTTTGTCGTCGAGCGTGTCGAGCGCGGCGACGAGGCGGAATTGCGGCTCGTCGAATCGCCGCCCGATCTTGTCATTCTCGATTGGATGCTACCCGGCGTCTCCGGCCTTGAAATCTGCCGCCGTATGCGGGCGCGCGACGCGACGCGCAGCCTGCCGGTCATCATGCTGACGGCGCGCGGCGACGAGAGCGAGCGGGTGCGCGGCCTCTCGATCGGGGCGGACGATTATATCGTTAAGCCGTTCTCCGTGCCGGAATTGATGGCGCGCGTGCGCGCTCTGTTGCGGCGGGCGCGGCCGGATCGGGTTGCGGCGCTGCTCGTCGCCGGCGATCTGGCGCTTGACCGGGAAAATTGGCGGGTGAGCCGCGGCGATCGCAACGTTCACCTCGGGCCGACCGAATTTCGCCTGCTCGAATATCTGATGGGCAAGCCTGGCCGCGTCTTCTCGCGGTCGCAATTGCTCGACTCGATCTGGGGCTTCTCCGCCGAGATCGACGAGCGCACCGTCGATGTTCATGTCGGCCGCCTGCGCAAGGCCTTGTCGCTTGCCGGCGAGCGCGACCCGATCCGCACGATCCGCGGCGCCGGCTATTCTTTCGACGAGACCTTCGGCAAGAACGAATGATCGCCCCGCTCTGCGAGCGGCAGCGTGCAACGCATCGGCAATGAAGCAATCCGGAACGGATTGCTTCGCCTAGTCCCCGATGGCCGATTAGGCCGATTGCGAGCGCCGCTCACGGCGCCGGTCCTGGACCGGCTGGTACGCGATGCGGCTGTGATAGGTGCAATAGGGGCCGCTCTGATTGGCGTTCTTCTTGCCGCCGCAGAAACGGAATTCGCCGGAGGCCGGATCGCCCATTGGCCAGCGGCACATGGATTCCTTCAGATCCATGATCGTGACCATTTCCGACATCGGGATCACCACGTCTTCCTCGGGCGTCGGCAAAAGTGCTTCGACCGGTTGTGATCTTATGGCGAGCGCCGTATTGCCGCGCACGATCGGGGCGCTCATGCGCTGATGTGCGGCGGGCCGGGCCGTCTTCACCCGTGGCCGGGCAACAGCCGGGGCGGCGGCCTTGACCCGCCCGGACATGCCGAGCCGGTGGACCTTGCCGATCACCGCATTGCGGCTGATGCCATTGGAAAGCTCGCGCGCGATTTGGCTGGCGCTGAGCCCTTCGAGCCAGAGTTTGCGTAGAAGCTCTACCCGTTCATCGGTCCAGGACATTCAGTCCTCCTCGATTTGGATCGGAAAATTAGCCTGAACGCGGCTGACGCGACCTGGTGCCGGCGGCGCGATCGATGGAATCCGGAATCGACGCTGCGCCGGAAAACCGGCGTCGTATAAAAGGTTACGCATTTTGAATGGCCCGCCGCACGAGATGTCGTAGTCGACGTCTGAAAGGCTACACTAGCCGTTGAATCTTGCGCAAGAGTCGCCATGTCTTGCGCGGCCGCGTTTTCAACAGTCCATCGGGTTGGTCCACAGGCCGCGTCATTGTGACTCGGGGGTAATCCCGGTTTGGAGGGGTTGGCCGCGTGGCCGTTGGGCCCTCGGCGCAGTATTTGACCGCCGCGCCTGTGCCCCCTACAATAGATTTTCTTGTTGCCGCTCCCGCCGGAGCGGCACTTTTCGTTGGGGGATCGCCCTGTGCCGGCTGCGGGCAAAATCGCCGCTGCCGGGCTATTTGCTGGAGCTTTTGCCGTGACTTCGTCGCTTCTGCCCACCTATGCGCGTTTCAACCTCGCTTTCGAGCGCGGCGAGGGCGCTTGGCTCTATGCGGCGAATGGCGACAAATATCTCGATTTCGGGGCCGGCATCGCCGTCGTCAGCGTCGGCCATTCGCATCCGCATTTGGTCGGCACGTTGATCGATCAGGGCCGCAAGTTGTGGCATGTCTCCAATCTTTTCGAGATTCCGCAGGCCGAAAAGCTCGGCGCGCGGCTGGTCGCGGAAAGCTTCGCCGATCTCGTCTTTTTCACCAATTCCGGCACCGAGGCGATGGAAGGGGCGATCAAGACGGCCCGTCGCCATCAATTCGTCAGCGGCCATCCGGAGCGTACCCGGATCATCACCTTCCAGGGCGCCTTTCACGGCCGCACGCTCGCCGCCGTCGCGGCCGGCGGCAATCCGAAATATCTCGAAGGCTTCGGACCGCCGCTCGATGGTTTCGATCAGGTCCCCTTCGGCGATCTTGCCGCCGCAAAGGCTGCGATCACGCCGCAGACGGCGGCTATCCTCATCGAGCCGGTGCAGGGCGAGGGGGGCATTCGGGTTGCGGCCCCGGACTTCCTCGAAGCGCTGCGCGCACTCTGCGACCAGCACGGACTGCTGTTGATTTTCGATGAGGTGCAGAGCGGCATGGGCCGCACTGGCAAGCTGTTCGCTTATCAGCACTCGCGCGCCACACCCGACATTATGGGCCTCGCCAAGGGTATCGGCGGCGGCTTCCCGCTCGGCGCCTTTTTGACGACGCGCGCCGTCGGCCTGTGCATGACGCCCGGCACGCATGGCACGACCTATGGCGGCAATCCGCTGGCGACCGCGGTCGGCAATGCCGTGCTTGATGTCATCCTCGCCGCTGGATTCTTGGGCCATGTGGTGGAGACGGGCGCGGCGCTCGGCCGGGGCCTCGGCGAATTGCAGACGCGCTACCCCGATGTCATCGAGGCGGTGCGCGGGCAGGGTCTGATGTTCGGCCTGCGGGTGGTCGGTCCCGTCGGCGAATTCGTCAAGGCCGCGCTGGCCGAGAAGCTGATCACCATCCCGGCGAGCGATAATGTGGTCCGCCTTCTGCCGCCGCTGACGGTCGACGAGGCCGAGGTGGCGCTGGCGCTCACCCGCCTGAATGCCGCCGCGGAAAAGCTCTCGGCCGAGCGGGCGAAGGCGGCGCAGCGGGGAGCTGCCTGATGAGCACGGGCTTACGCAACGTGGCGCCACCGAAGCATTTTCTCGACCTGTCGGAAGTCTCGGCCGAAGAACTGCGGCGGATTCTATCGCTTGCCGGCACGATCAAGAGCCACCGCCGCAAGGGCCAGCTCGCGGCGCAGCGGCCGCTGACCGGCAAGATGTTGGCGATGATCTTCGACAAACCTTCGACCCGCACGCGCGTTTCCTTCGACGTCGCGATGCGCGAGCTTGGCGGCGAGACAATCATGCTGACCGGCAAGGAAATGCAGCTCGGCCGTGGCGAGACGATCGCCGATACGGCGCGGGTACTGTCGCGCTTCGTCGATGCCATCGTCATCCGCATGCTCGACCACAACGAGCTGAGCGAGTTGGCGCGGAACGCGGAAGTGCCGGTCGTCAACGGCCTGACCAAGAAGTCGCATCCCTGTCAGGTGATGGCGGACGTGATGACCTTCGAAGAGCATCGCGGCCCAATCAAGGATCGCATCGTCGCCTGGGCGGGCGATGCCAACAATGTGCTCGCGAGCTGGATCCACGCGGCGCAGCGCTTCGACTTCACCATCAATGTCGCCACGCCGGCGGAACTCGATGTTCCGTTGGAGATTAAGTCTTGGGCCAAGGCCAATCAGGCGCGGCTCAACATCACGCGCGATCCCTATGAGGCGGTGCGCGGGGCCGATGCGGTGATCTCCGATTGTTGGGTGTCGATGGGCGACAAGGACGAGAATTTCCGTCACAATCTGCTTGCGCCTTATCAGGTCAATGCCAAGCTGATGAAGGCAGCGGCCAAGGACGCGATCTTCATGCATTGCCTGCCGGCGCATCGCGGCGAGGAGGTCACCGACGAGGTGATTGACGGGCCGCAGTCGGTCGTCTTCGACGAGGCCGAAAACCGGCTGCATGCGCAGAAGGGCATTCTGGCCTGGTGTTTCGACGCGGTGGCCGGATGAGCGAGGCGGATACGCCTCTGCGCCCGGTCTCCGACCAGGTTCACGACGACATGGTTCTGCCCTTTGCTGTCGAGCCTCTCGATGTGCGCGGCCGCATCGTGCGGCTTGGGCCGGCGGTCGATGAAATTCTCACGCGCCATGCTTATCCGCCGGCCGTCGCACGCCTCGTCGGCGAGGCGGCGGCGCTCACCGTCCTGCTCGGTGCGGCGCTGAAATCGGAAGGCCGGCTGCAATTGCAGACGCGCAGCGATGGCGTCGTTGATATGATCGTCGTCGATTTCGATGCGCCGGACCGGGTGCGCGCCTTCGCTCGGTTCGATGAGGCGCGTCTCGCCGAGACGGCGCCGGGCGCCGAATTGCTCGGCCGGGGCCATTTGGCATTGACGATCGAGCAAGGCAGCGATATCGCGCGTTATCAGGGCGTCGTCGCGCTCGATGGCCAAGGGCTGGAAGAAGCCGCGCATCAATATTTCCGCCAGTCCGAGCAGATTCCGACCTTCGTCCGGCTGGCCGTCGCCGAAAGCCTGACGGGCGCGGCGACGAACTGGCGTGCCGGCGGCCTGATGCTGCAATTCCTCCCCGCCTCGGTCGAGCGCCAGCGGCGCGCCGATCTTGCGCCGGGTGACATACCGGAGGGCGCGTCTGTCCCCGAGATTCTCGAGGACGATGCTTGGGCGGAGGCGAAGGCGCTCGCCGGTACGCTCGAGGACCATGAACTGGTCGATCCGAACCTTTCGAGCGAACGCCTGCTTTACCGGCTGTTCCACGAGCGTGGCGTCAGAGTCTTCGCGCCGCAGCCGATCCGCGCAGCCTGCCGCTGTTCGAACGAACGCATCGCCGCCATGCTGCGCAATTTTACCCAGCAGGAGCGCGACGACATGGTCGGCGACAACGGCAAGATCGGCGTCACGTGCGAATTCTGCTCGACCTACCGCGAATTCGATCCGGACGATTTCAAGGCAGAGTGAGGCCCGCCTTTTCCGCGATGGCCGATTCGACCGCGAGCGTTTTGATGACGGCGGGGCGCGCCAGCATCCGCGCGCGATGCGCTTCGAGATTTGGGAATTCGTCCGGCGTGAATTGGAACCGCGCGGCGAAGCGCCAGAAGAGCCGGAAAAGAAAAATATCGACGACGGAATAATCGCCCAGCGCCCATTCGCCCGCGCCGAGCCTCTGCGCCGCCAAAGCAAAGGCGGCCCGTCCCTGCGTCGCATCGGCGCGAGCGCCATGCACGGTCGAGGCGAGAAACGACATCCAAGACAGCGCTTGCGCTTCGCCTTCGATGTCTCCGGGCAAGAGCTTCGCCTGCGGGTAGGCCCGGCCCAAGTAAAAGAGAATGGCGAGCACTTCGGTCAAAAGCCGTCCGTCGATCAGCAGACTCGGCACTTTGCCTTCGGGATTGATCGCCAGAAATTCCGGCTTGCGGGTTCCCGTGGCGACGAGAACCGGCCGCGCCTCGAAAGGCGCGCCGGTCTCATTGAGTGCGATATGCGCGGCGAGCGAACTTGAACCTGGAGAGAAATAAAGAACGAGCACGAAATTCCCCTTTTGATCAGATTGAAAAGTCTTCGCGCCGGAAACCTTGCGCATAGAGCAGGGCCGTGAGGTCGGCGTAGTGGAGGCGGGCGGCGACCTTCTCGGCGAGCACAGGCTTTGGCCGGAAACCGACGCCGAGGCCGGCCTCCATCAGCATGTCGATATCGTTGGCGCCGTCGCCGACGGCGAGCGTCTCGGCCGGCCGCAAGGCGTGCTGCCGCCGCAGCGACAGAAGGGTCATCCGCTTGGTTGTCCCGTCATGGATCGGTTCGGCCACCTCGCCAGTGAGCCGCTCGTTCTCGACCACAAGCTCGTTGGCGACGCTTTCGTCAAATCCGACCTGTTCCGCAACGGGCGCGGCAAAATGGGAAAAGCTGCTGGAGACGAGAGCCGTGTAGGCGCCATGGTCGCGCATGGTCTTGACCAATGTCTTTGCGCCCGGTGTCGGACTGATGCGCTCGGCGAGGATCTTGTCGAAGACGCCGATATGAATGCCGGCGAAATGCGCGACACCGGCACGCACGGCCGGAGCGACCGCAACCTCGCCGCGTACGGCACGCTGCGCCGCCGCCGCAATCTCCGCCCGTTTGCCGGTGAAATCGGCCAGTTCGTGGACGCTTTCTTGCGCGATGATGGTCGAGTCCATGTCCGCGAGAAGCAGCTTCTTGCGGCGGTCGGCGACGGGCTGGGCGATCATATCGATTGGCCGATCCGCGATCAGTTCGATTAAAATCCTGCCGATATCGGAATCGCCGGGCGCGAAGAAAATATCCGCAGCGATCTCCGGATCGAGCCATTCCGCCCGCACGCCCGAGAGCCGCCGGACGATGCGTGCAAGCAAAGCCTCGTCCAGCGCCGGGCGCAGGGGATCGCAGACAAGTGTCGCGACATGAGTCATAGGAATATCGTATGGCCGACAACAGGATTTCCGCGCTTCTCATTGCAGGCCCGACGGCGAGCGGCAAGTCGCACCTTGCGCTCCGCCTCGCCGAGCGTCTCGGCGGCACGCTTGTCAATGCTGATTCGATGCAGGTCTATCGCGACCTCACCATTCTGACGGCGCGGCCGGGGGCCGCGGAATTGGCGCGCGCGCCGCATTTGCTCTTTGGCCATGTGGACGGCGCGGTCAATTATTCCGTCGGCCGTTATGTGGAGGACGTGTGCAGAATTCTCGGAGAATTGCGTGACGAGGGCCGATTGCCGATCATCGTCGGCGGCACCGGGCTTTATTTCAAGGCGCTCACGCAAGGGCTTTCGGAGATGCCGCGGGTGGCCGAGCCGATCCGCGCCGAATGGCGGGCGCGGGCCCAGACAATGTCGGTCGCCACGCTTCACGCCGAGCTTGCAGCGCGCGATCCCGTCATGGCGGCGCGGCTCCGGCCGAGCGATCCGCAACGTATCTTGCGCGCATTGGAAGTTCAGGCGGCGACGGGCCAAAGTCTTGCCTTCTTCCAGGCGGCAAAGGCAAAGCCTCTGCTCGATAGTGACACTTTTATGGCAATTTTCCTGGCGCCCGATCGCGCCGCCCTGAACGCGGCGATCGACCGTCGCTTTGATATGATGCTCGAATCGGGGGCTCTTGACGAGGTCGCAGCACTCGGTCGCAGAGGCCTTGATCCGGCCCTGCCGGTGATGCGCGCACTCGGCGTGCCGCAAATTATGCGCCATCTCAGAGGCGAAATCGATCTCGCGACGGCGGCGGAACACGCCAAGCGCGATACGCGCGCCTATGCCAAGCGGCAATTCACCTTTGCGCGGCATCAATTGCCGCGCTTTAAGTGGATGACGTCTGACGAGGCGGAAGAATTTTTGCAAGCAAGTAAACTGACGTGAGCAAAGCCTGTCCCGATTCAGCTTGCCAAGTTTGCGGTACGTTGTTTAGATGACAGACCCCTCCAGCCACATGGATCTATGTATGAATCAGCGCGAACGGCAGAT
>JAJXZN010000277.1 GCA_021780015.1 Pseudomonadota bacterium | reverse complement strand
GATATATCCCATCCAACACGGCAACGCGCCCGCTCTCCGCGCTTGCTCCGGCAGAGCCATGACCGCGGCGACAGGAGCGTCTCCGAGCGTGAAGAGATGATAGGCAGATCCGGGAATAGAGACATCCCGTGTGCCCCAGCCCACGACCTCGGCATAGAAAGCCTTGGCGCCATTTACGTCTGTCGTCAGCAGCTCGTACCAGACGAAGCGGTTGCTAGAAGTGTCGGCCATTGCTTTCCATCGCGGCGAAGTGCCAATCGAGCCGGTATCAAAATTCTAAACTAATCTGCCAAGCGGTATTTTGACATTGGTCCCTCCTTCTGCCGGGCTGCAGCCGGCGCAGAGACGCACCCGCCAAATGGCCGATGCACATTGCCGTGAAAAATGCTTTCATCGCCGACGCACGCGCCAAAGCCGCGATGCCCGCCGCGCCCGCGTTCAATGAAAGCCGCATATCGTGAGCCGTCCCAGCGAAGATGAGATCATCCAAAGATATTTCGCGCCGCTCGCCGGCCCCGCGGCGCTTGGGCTGCTGGATGATGCTGCGGCCTTCGCGCCGCCGCCGGGGGATCTGGTCGTCACCAAGGACATGCTCTGCGCCGGGGTGCATTTCTTCGCCGACGATCCGCCGGGCGCCATTGCCCGCAAGGCGCTGCGCGTCAATCTCTCCGATCTCGCCGCCAAGGGCGCCGCGCCGCTTGGCTTTCTCTTAGGCCTTGCGCTGCCGGACGATTGGACGCCGGATTGGCTTGCGGCTTTCGCGGCGGGCCTCGCGGAAGACGCTGCGGTCTATCAATGTCCGCTCTTCGGCGGCGATACGGTGAAGAGCCCGGGCGCTTTGACGCTCTCGATCACGGCGCTCGGCAGCGTGCCGAAGGGAACGCGGCTCATTCGCGCCAATGCGGCTGCGAACGATTTCCTCTATCTGTCAGGGACGATCGGCGATGCGGCGCTGGGGCTCCTGCTGCGCGGCCTGCCGGTGCCGGTTTGGAGCCATGGGCTCGGCGCCGAATCACAGGTTTTTCTGCGCGAGCGCTACCTGCTGCCGCAGCCGCGGCTCGGGTTGCGCGCGGCTCTGCTCGGCTGCGCCGATGCGGCCATGGATATATCGGACGGATTGGCCGGCGACCTCGCCAAAATGCTGCAGGCGAGCGGCCTGACGGCACAGATCGCCGTGGCCGACCTCCCGCTCTCGGCTGCGGCGCGCGAGGCCTTGGCGCAAGAGCCCGATCTGATTGAGACGCTGCTCAGCGGCGGCGACGATTATGAAATTCTCGCCGCGGTCGCGCCGGGCAAGGCCGCGGCCTTCGAGCAGGCCGCAGGCGCCGCCGGAATTCCTGTTCGCCGGATCGGCCGCGCGCAGGCGGGGGCAGATCCGGCAGTTTTCCGCGCCGCCGATGGCCGACCTCTGTTCCTGAAATCATTTTCCTATCGCCACTTTTAAGGCGCGGCGGACCTGTGCCTCTCCTCCTGCCGCAGGATTGCGCAACGCCGCGCTTTCGATCATGGTGCGGTGCGGGCGGCGCGCTGCCCGTTACGGGGGTGAACTGGAAGGGCGGCCGTTCGGCCAGGCCTTTGCAATTGCCTCCTCCTGCGCACGAACGATAAGCCGGATAAAAATCCGGCAGCGCGATCATAAACGAAGGGCGGAAATCGATGCTTGCAATTTGGATCATTATCGCTGCGGGGGTCTTGGCCGTCGCATATGGAGTCTGGACCGCGACGGAACTGCTGAAAGCGGACCCCGGCTCGCCACGAATGCAGGAGATCGCCGCTGCGATCGCCGAAGGCGCTCAGGCCTATCTGAAG
This sequence comes from Pseudomonadota bacterium, assembly GCA_021780015.1. Lineage (GTDB taxonomy): Bacteria > Pseudomonadota > Alphaproteobacteria > Rhizobiales > Beijerinckiaceae > Methylovirgula. The sequence continues at coordinate 6,110 of JAJXZN010000277.1, read as the reverse complement.
CGGCAATATTCCACCATTGCGATTGTCGGCATTGTCATTTTCATCGTCCTCGGGCTCTTGTTGTCTTGGACCGTCGCGGTCGGTTTCCTGATCGGCGCCGTTCTGTCCGGCGCTGCCGGCTTCATCGGCATGAACGTTTCGGTGCGCGCCAATGTGCGCACGGCGCAGGCGGCAGCCAAATCGCTCGGCGCGGGGCTTGATATTTCCTTCAAGGCGGGCGCCGTCACGGGCATGCTCGTCGCCGGTCTCGCACTGCTCGGCGTCTCGGTCTATTTCGGCATTCTGACGGGGCCCCTGAAGCTTGAAGTCAACAGCCGCGAAGTCGTCGATGCGCTTGTTGCGCTCGGCTTCGGGGCTTCGCTCATTTCGATTTTCGCCCGCCTCGGCGGCGGCATCTTCACCAAGGGCGCCGATGTCGGCGCCGACCTCGTCGGAAAGGTCGAAGCCGGTATCCCGGAAGACGATCCGCGCAATCCCGCGACGATCGCCGACAATGTCGGCGACAATGTCGGCGATTGCGCCGGCATGGCCGCGGATTTGTTCGAGACCTATGTCGTGACGGTCGTCGCGACCATGGTGCTCGCGGCCATCTTCTTCGCCGGCACAAGCGCGCTGACGCGGACCATGCTTTATCCGCTCGGCATCTGCGCGGCCTGCATCGTCACCTCGGTCGCCGGCACCTTCTTCGTCAAGCTCGGCCCGACCAATTCGATCATGGGCGCGCTTTATAAGGGCCTGATCGCTACCGGCCTCCTCTCCATCGTCGGCCTCGCCATCGCGACGCAATTTTCGGTCGGCTGGGGCGCGATCGGCACCGTGAACGGACTCACGATCACCGGCCTGCATCTCTTCATCTGCGGCCTGCTCGGCCTCGTTGTGACGGGCCTCATCGTCGTCATTACGGAATATTATACCGGCACCGGCAAACGCCCGGTCGTCTCCATCGCCCAAGCTTCGGTCACGGGACACGGGACCAATGTCATCCAGGGTCTTGCCGTTTCACTCGAAGCCACCGCGCTGCCGGCGCTGGTGATCGTCGGCGGCATCATCTTTGCCTCGCAGCTCGCCGGTCTTTTCGGCATCGCCATTGCGGTGACGACCATGCTCGGCCTTGCCGGCATGATCGTTGCGCTCGACGCGTTCGGCCCGGTCACCGACAATGCCGGCGGCATTGCCGAAATGTCCGGCCTGCCGAAGGAAGTGCGTCATTCGACCGATGCGCTCGACGCGGTTGGCAATACGACCAAGGCTGTCACCAAAGGCTATGCGATCGGTTCGGCGGGCCTCGGCGCGCTCGTGCTCTTTGCCGCCTATACGAATGACATCAAGCATTTCGCCGAGAGCGGCGTCGCCTATTTCAAGGATATCGGCACGGTCAATTTCGACTTATCGAATCCTTATGTCGTGGCGGGGCTGATCTTCGGCGGCATTATTCCGTATCTCTTCGGTGGCATCGCCATGACAGCGGTCGGCCGCGCCGCAGGCTCGGTCGTCGAGGAAGTGCGTCGTCAGTTTCGCGATAAGCCCGGCATTATGGCGGGGACCGACCGGCCGGACTATGGCCGCGCCGTCGATATGCTGACGCGAGCCGCGATCAAGGAGATGATCATACCATCACTGCTGCCGGTGCTGGCGCCGCTCGTCGTTTATTTCGGCGTTCTGCTCCTATCCGGCTCCAAGGCTTCGGCGCTGGCAGCGCTCGGCGCCTCGCTTCTCGGCGTCATTGTCAATGGATTGTTCGTGGCGGTGGCGATGACCTCGGGCGGCGGCGCTTGGGATAATGCCAAGAAGAGTTTCGAGGACGGCTTCGTCGACAAGGACGGCGTCAAGCACATGAAGGGCAGCGAGGCGCACAAGGCCTCCGTCACCGGCGATACGGTCGGCGATCCTTACAAGGATACGGCCGGTCCCGCGGTCAATCCGGCGATCAAGATCACCAATATCGTCGCGCTACTGCTGCTCGCGATCCTCGCGCACTAAAGCATCGGACCGAAAAGTGCGCAGCGGTTTTCGGATGAACCCGATGCGGCGGGAGGGAAGCATCGGACCGAAAAGTGCGCAGCGGTTTTCGGATGAACCCGATGCGATTCTTCAAAAGAAAACGGCCGGAGCGATCCGGCCGTTTTTTCATGCGATCATCAATTAAATCGCAAGAGCGATTTGAACATGCCGCTCAAGAGGCTCGAGTCGGCGCCGCCCGTCGGCGTCGTCCGCGAAATGAAGTCGTAGAGCTTGCCGTCTTTCATGCCGTAATTGGCAAGCCGGGTCACCTTCTTGTCCTTGTCGAAATAGATCGCGAGGACATGCTGATCGGTGATCTTCTGATCCATAAAGGCATATTGGCGATCGGCCTTCTGGCTGATGTAATACCAGGCGCTGCCGCCGACCGTCGAGGTCGTCGACGGTGTGCCCATCACGACCAGCACTTGTTCCGCCGACGAGCCGATCTTGATCTGATTGAGCAGGCTGGGGTCGAGCTGATAGCCGTGGACGATGTCACCGTCATAGCCAAGACAGCCTGACACGCCTGCGGCCAGCGCCGCACAGAGGCCGAGCCGAAGAAGCAGGCTCAGGGCTATTGTTCTACGGGGTGCGGCCGTCTGTTCTTCTTCTGCGGCCGCCCTGAAAAAAATCATTCTTCGAAACTCCAGCCCCTTTAGTTCACGACGCATTCGGGTCGATTCGGTCTCAATGCGTAGACGTGATCGTTTCTGATACGTTAGAGGGGGACAGGCGGATAAGTCCACGCCATTTGCACAGACTTGATGGCGTTGAAAAACCGCTATCCACTTTTCGTCCCGCTCTTGTTGCCAAATGTGCATTGGCTGGCAATTCTTGGTGATGCGGAGCCGAACGATGCCTATCTTCCGCTCAGGCGGATATCAAGATCGCGGCTCGCCCCGCTCAAGCCGCGTGCAGGGATTCTAAAGTCATGATTTTTGGGCTTTTCCGGGGCAGAAGCAATGCCCGGCTGATCGAGCGGCTGCACGGAGAGGTCATCGCTGCGGCGCGCGACCCGGTTTTGTTCACGGATTACGGCATTGCCGATGATCTGGACGGACGCTTCGAGTCGATTGCTTTGCATGCGGCCTTGGTGCTGCGCCGCCTGCAGCACTTGCCGTCCCCGGGACCGGACATCGCCCAGGATCTCGCCGACGCGGTCTTTCGCCATTTCGACATCGGCTTGCGCGAGATGGGCATCAGCGACACGGGTGTGCCGCGGCGGATGCGCGATCTCGCCGAAGCATTTCTCGGCCGCGCCAATGCCTATAATCAGGCGCTCGCGCAGCCGGAGGAGACGCGGCTTCAAGAGCTTGCCGCGACCTTGTCGCGCAATGTTTTTGCCGGCCGCCAGGATGGCGCGCGGCTCGCTCGCTATGCCGGCTGTCTCGATGCCGCTTTGCAGCAAATGCCGCTCGCACAATTTCTCGAAGGCCCTATATTCGGCGGCGGGGCCGCCGTGAATGCAAGAGAGGTGCTGTGATGAGTAAAACCTACCCCCACGCGCCGCCAAAAATCTTTTCGCATCCCGTGCTTGTCGACGAAGTGCCGGAGCAGGGGCTCGATGTTACGCTCAGCGCCGATGCGCCCACCCGCGACGCTTTGGCCAAGGCCGATGGTCTCGCCGCGCTTGCCGCCCTGGAGGCGGATTTTCATGTCGCGCGACAGGGGCTTGCCCGCTTCAATGTCACCGGCACGGTGCGTGCGAAGATTACCCAGATCTGTGTGCTGACGCTGGAGCCGTTCGATAGCGATCTCGTCGAAGAGGTCGATGTCGATTTCGCCGAGGCTTCCGTTGCGGCCAAAGCGGCCGCCGAAGCCGATGCCCTGGTGGATGCCCAGCCGGCCGAACGCGATCCGCCCGATCCGATCGAGGACGGGACGATCGACCTCGGTGCCCTGGCGGCGGAATTCCTCGCCTTGGGCCTCGATCCCTATCCGCATAAGCCGGGGGCGGAGTTTGCCCCCGTCTCCGACCCGCATGACGTGACCGAGCGGCCCTTCGACGTTTTGAAAAAGCTCACCGATCAGTCTTGATCTTGCTCCGCTTGCGGGGCGGCCCGCTTTGGCTTAGCGGATCAGGCCGCAGTGTGACGGTCCGGCGAGACCGCCATTTTGCGTTTTGATGGATTCGTCAAAACGAGAACAAAATGGTGAATTCAAAAGCTTAGGGCATGTTTTTCGGAAAGCCGCGCGCATTTTTCGCCGCGTGCCCAAGGCGCGAGGAGCTTTTATGACGCAATCGGTGTGCATCGCGATCGATGCCATGGGTGGCGATCACGGCCCGGAGGTGATCCTCCCCGGTGCCGCGCTGGCGCTCGCTCGGCACGCCGATCTTAAGTTCATCTTCTTCGGCGATCAGGTGCGGCTGAAGCCCTTGCTTGCCGCCGATCCGCGTTTGGCTGCGGTCTCGAGCCTCCGGCATACGGACGTCGAAATCCGCATGGACGACAAGCCGAGCCAGGCACTGCGCAATGGCCGGCGCACCTCCTCCATGTGGCAGGCCCTCGAAGCGGTCAAACGCGGCGAGGCCGATGCGGCCTTTTCGGCCGGCAACACCGGCGCGCTGATGGCCATGGCAAAAGTTTGCCTGCATATGATTCCGGCCATCGACCGGCCGGCCATCGCCGTGCTTTGGCCGACGCTGCGCGGCGAGTCGATCGTGCTCGATGTCGGCGCTTCCATCGGTGCCGATGCGCAGCACCTCGTCGATCTCGCGATCATGGGTTCGGCGATGGCGCGCATCGTGTTCTCGCTGCCGCGGCCGACGGTCGGCCTGCTCAATATTGGCGTCGAAGAGGTCAAGGGCATCGAGGAGGTCAAGGCGGCGTCGCGGATCCTGCGCGAAACGGAATCGGCCGATTTCGATTATCGCGGCTTCGTCGAAGGCGACGATATCGGCAAGGGCGCCGTCGATGTGGTGGTGACGGAAGGGTTCTCCGGGAATATCGCGCTGAAGACGGCCGAAGGCACCGCGAAGCAGATCAGCGCCTACCTGCGCGAAGCGCTGCGCGGCAGCGTCGCCTCGAAGCTCGGCTATTTGCTGGCGCGGCCGGCCTTCCGCGCGCTGGCGGACAAGATGGATCCGCGCCGCGTCAATGGCGGCATCCTGCTCGGGCTCGAAGGCGTTGTCATCAAGAGCCACGGCGGCTCCGATGCCGTCGGTACCGCCCGGGCGCTCGAGATCGGCTACGAAATGGTCCGCGACGAGCTCCTGCGCAAAATCCAGGATTCCTTAAGCGAACGCGCCGAGCCGGCGGCTGCCCGAGTCGCCGACCCGGAGGATATTGTGCGCTCCTGATCGGGGAGGGCGGCAAGTTCGGGCTTCTGCCGCAGCGAAAAATGCTCTAGAGCGGGGCGCCGAAGGCGGATATCGGTTTTCCCCCAAAGTTCCGCTCTAAGCCCTTAGAATCGATCACGTTCATGATTTTGGGTCGAACCGATCCAAGCCGTCGTGGTCGCAGCCGGCCGATCGGCAATTTGGATAGGAAAAGCTGTTGACCCGACCGCAAAATGCCGTTCTCCGCTCCGTCGTCATTGGCCTCGGGTCGTATCTTCCAAAGCGGATCTTGAGCAATGCCGACCTCGAGAAAATGCTCGACACCAGCGATGCCTGGATCACCCAGCGCACCGGCATCAAGCTGCGCCACATCGCGGCGGACGATGAGCGAACCTCGACGCTCGCGACCCATGCCGCGCGGGCCGCGCTCGCCGAGGCGGGGCTCGAAGGCAAAGACATCGATCTCCTGATCGTTGCGACGACGACGCCCGACTACACCTTTCCGTCTGTCGCAACGCAGGTCCAGGCCGCGATTGGCATGACCGGCGGCGTCGCCTTTGACCTGCAGGCTGTCTGCTCGGGTTTCATCTTTGCGCTGACGACGGCCGACAAGTTTCTGACCGCAGGTTCGCACAAGCGGGCTCTCGTCATCGGCGCCGAAATTTTCTCGCGGCTGCTCGATTGGAAGGATCGCGGCACCTGTGTGCTGTTCGGCGACGGCGCGGCGGCGATGGTCCTCGAAGCACAGCCGGGCGGCGGCACGACTGCGGATCGCGGAGTCTTGACGGCGCATCTGCGCTCCGATGGCCGGCATTTCTCGAAGCTTTAC
>JAJXZN010000084.1 GCA_021780015.1 Pseudomonadota bacterium | reverse complement strand
ATCGGCATCGGCGCGGCGAGGCGGTCGTTAGCATTCATTGACTTAACTCTCACCAAAGACGCGATTGAAGATATAATCGACGTGCTTGAGATGATAACCGAGGTCGAACAGGCTTTCGAGTTCGCCATCGCTCAGCACCGCCTTGACGTCGGCATCTTTCTTCAACAAATCGAGAAAATTGCCTTCGCCGCGCCAGACCGGCATCGCATTGCGCTGGACGAGCGTATAGGCGCGCTCCCGCGCCAGGCCTTTTTGTGTCAGCGCCAGCAGGACGCGTTGCGAATGGATGAGGCCGCCGAGCGCCTCGAGGTTCTTTTTCATATTCTCCGGATAGACGACAAGCTTATCGATGACGTCGGCGAGCCGCGTCAGCGCGAAATCGAGCGCAATCGTCGCATCGGGGCCGATCACCCGCTCGACCGAGGAATGCGAAATGTCGCGTTCGTGCCAGAGCGCCACGTCTTCCATCGCCGGCAGGGCCATGCCGCGCACGAGGCGGGCGAGGCCGGTCAGATTTTCGCTGAGCACGGGATTGCGCTTGTGCGGCATGGCCGAGGAGCCCTTTTGCCCCTCGGAAAAATATTCTTCCGCTTCGAGCACTTCGGTGCGTTGCAGATGGCGGATTTCGGTGGCGAGCCGTTCGACCGACGAGGCGACGACGCCGAGCGTCGCGAAAAACATAGCATGGCGGTCGCGCGGAATAATCTGCGTCGAAGCCGGTTCCGGCGTCAGGCTGAGCTTGCGTGCGACATAGTCCTCGACGCGCGGATCGATGTTGGCGAAGGTTCCGACGGCGCCGGATATCGCGCAGGTCGCGATCTCGGCTCGCGCCGCAACGAGGCGGCCGCGGGCGCGGGAGAATTCCGCATAGGCTTCCGCGAGCTTCAGCCCGAATGTCACCGGCTCGGCATGAATGCCATGCGAACGGCCGATGCTGGGCGTCATTTTATGTTCCAGCGCACGGCGCTTCAGCGCTTTGAGAAGGCCGTCCAAATCCTTGATCAGGAGATCGGCGGCGCGCGAAAGCTGCACCGCAAGGCACGTATCGAGCAAGTCTGACGAGGTCATGCCGAGATGAAGAAATCGCGCCTCCGGGCCGATCTCGTCCGCGAGATATGTCAGGAAGGCGATGACATCGTGCTTCGTCACCTTCTCGATGGCATCGATGCGGGCGACATCGAAATCGAGATGCTTGCCCTTGGCCCAAATGATCTCGACGGCGGCTTTCGGCACGATGCCGATCTCGGCCATCGCATCGCAGGCGTGGGCTTCGATTTCGAACCAGATGCGAAAGCGCGTCTGCGGCTCCCAAAGCGAAGCCATTTCAGGGCGGGAATAGCGCGGGATCATAGAACCTGACTCGAGTTAAGCGATTTCGCCGCGCGCGATCTGCGCGGCCTTGCGGATGGCGGCGATATTGCCGGCATAGGCATCGGGGCCGCCCTTGAACACAGCGGAGCCCGCGACAAGCCAATTGGCGCCGGCGCCGGCGACGAGGCCGGCGGTTTCGGCCGTTATGCCGCCGTCCACCTCGATATCAATATCGCGGCCGGCTGTCATCGCCCGGACGAGTTCGAGCTTTTCCAGCGATGAGCGGATAAAGGCCTGGCCGCCGAAGCCAGGATTGACGCTCATCACCAGAATAAGATCGAGTTCGTCGAGAACATGTTCGAGTGCGGAAACCGGCGTCGCCGGATTGAGCGCCACGCCGGCCTTTTTGCCGAGCTGGCGGATGGCGCTCAGAGAGCGATGCAGATGCGGCCCGGCTTCGGGATGGACCGTGATCACATCGGCGCCGGCTTTGGCGAAGGCTTCGATATAAGGATCGACCGGCGCGATCATCAGGTGAACGTCAAGCCGCGCATCGGTGATGCTGCGGATGGCTTTCACCATATCCGGGCCGAAGCTGATATTCGGCACGAAATGCCCGTCCATCACATCGAGATGGACGATATCGGCGCCGGCGGCCATCACGCTTTTGACCGATTGGCCCATGGCGGTCCAATCGGCGGCGAGGACGGATGGCAGAATGGCAAGCGGACGCATCGGGCCTCGGGCATCCTTCGGGGAAGGCAGGCCATTAGCACGGGCGGCGCATGCGCGTCGAGGGGCGGTCGGAGGCTAGACCGCCTCGCGTTTCAGGCCGTTCCATTCCGTGAGCAGCCGCGGAATCTTGTTCGACGGAACCGGACGGCTGAACAAATAGCCTTGCGCCTCATCGCAGCCCGCGGCACGCAACCAGGCAAGCTGCTCCTGGGTCTCGACGCCCTCGGCCGTCGTGCGAATGCCGAGGCTGCTGCCCATTGCGGTCATGGCGCGAACGATGGCGCGCGAACCGTCCTTGTCCGACATGGCGCGGACGAAGGACTGATCGATCTTGATCTTGTCGAAGGGGAAGCTGCGCAGATAGCTCAATGACGAATAGCCGGTGCCGAAATCGTCCATGGCGATATGAACGCCGAAATCGTGCAATTGGTGCAATTTGGCGAGCGTCGCATTGGTGTTGGTCAACAACAAGGATTCGGTGATTTCGAGCTCGAGCCGCCGCGCCGACAAGCCCGCGGCGCGCACGTTGTTCGTGACCATGGATACGAACTGGTCGTTCTTGAACTGCACGACCGAGACATTGACTGCGATCTTGATATATTTCGGCCAGGTCGCGGCTTGGGCGCAGGCGGTCCGCAGGACCCATTCGCCAAGCGGCACGATGAGGCCGATTTCCTCCGCGAGCGAGATGAATTCGGCGGGCGAAACCTGCCCGCGCGTTGGATGGTTCCAGCGCAGCAGAGCTTCGAATCCGCCGATCCGGTTTTCGCGCAGATCGAAGATCGGCTGATAGTAAACTTCGAATTCGTTATTAGCCAAAGCGTCGCGCAGATCGAGTTCGAGCGCGCGGCGCATTTGCAGGCGCACATCCATCTCGGGCTCGAAGAAGCGCCAGGTCGCGCGTCCATCGGCTTTGGCGAGATAGAGCGCGACGTCGGCGCTTTTCAAAAGCTTGTCGTAGGCCATGCCGTCGCCCGGCGCGACCGCGATGCCGATGCTGACGCTGATCGTCAGGCGATTGCCCTCGATCTCATAAGGCACGCTCAAGATTTCGACGATGCGGCGGGCGAGCAAGGCCGCGTCCTCGGGCTTTTCGAGGCCGGCTTGCAGAATGGCGAATTCGTCGCCGCCGAGCCGACTCACCGTGTCGACTTCGCGCACGCAGGCGTGCAGCCGCTCCGCCGCAGAGCGGAGCAGTTCATCGCCGACGGGGTGGCCCAGCGTATCGTTGATCTGCTTGAAATGGTCGAGATCGAGACTGAGAACGGCGAAGCCGGAGCTGCCGCGGCCGATCTGGCTGATCGCCGTCTCGATCCGCTCGGCGAAGAAGACCCGGTTGGGCAGGCCCGTCAACGCATCGTGTCGCGCCATGAAGACAATGCGCTCTTCGGCGCGGCGACGCTCCGTCACGTCTTCATAGGTCGCAACCCAGCCACCGTCGGCAGTCGGCTGGCGGGCGATGAGGATCACGCGGCTGTTGCTTAATTCCATGAACCGCGTCGCTGCGATCCGCTGATCGATCAGCGGGCTTTCCTGGGCGAACAGTTCGTCGGCGGTGACATCGACGTGATTGCCTGCGGCGACGCTCAGCGCGAGAACATCGCGGAATACGATGCCGGGGCGCAATTGTGCCGGCGACAGGCGGAAGATTTCGCAAAAGCGGCGATTGACGACCTTCAGCCTGTGCTCGCTATCGTAAAGGCAAAGGCCCTGGGACATGTTGTCGAGCGCGGCATCGAGCAAAAGATTTGTCGTCTTGAGCTTTGCCTCCTGGTCCTTCAGGACGCTGATATCGCTGTAGACGGTGATGAAGCCGCCGTCATGGGTAGCGCTGCGGCTGACGCGCAGCCAGCGCCCATCGGGCAGCCGGATTTCCTCGGTCTCCGGCGAGATTCCTTCCGCCGACAGGGTCGCCGAGGCGAGATCGTTCGATTGTGCGGCGGCGCCAGCGGATCGGCCTGGCTCAAGCAGGCCCATGACGTTGCCGAAAAATTCATTGGCCTGAGAATTGGCGAGTGCAATGCGATGGTTGGCATCGACGACGACGATGCCTTCGCGCGAGCTCTCCAAGGCGTCGGCCAGGCGAACCTGCGCCGTGCGGCGTTGAGCGACTTCGCGCTCCATCATCGCGCGGATATTGTCGCGCATGGTGCGCATGGCGTCGAGCAAGGCGCCGAGCTCGTCGGCGCTGCCGGCGGGGATTTCGCCGTCGAGCTGGCCGCTGGCGATACGTTTGGCGACGGCAGAGGCCGTGGCGACAGGCTTGGTGATCCGCCGCGATAGCAACAGCACAACGAGGCCCGAGAGCACCAGCGCGCCGGCGGTTCCGAGGAGCGCAAGATCGGTCGCAACCGCGACTTGCTGGCGCGCGCTTTGGCGATAGGTGAAGCCATCGCCCGCCGTGTAATTGACGAGAAGATCGATCTGCTCCGACACCGTCTCCGCATAAGGGTCGAGGGCTTCCCAGGCGGCATTGAGCGACAGGTTGTCTGGCAGATGGCGGCGCGCATCGCTCCAGGTGTCGGCGGCGGACTGCACCTCGGCGGCCGCCCGCGCCGCGCGCAACGATTGCGAACGTTCGGCGGCAATCTGCAGATCTTCCGACAGATTTTCCTCAAGATCGGCGATCGTCTTATCCAGCTTGACGCGGATCTCGGGATGCGTGGCGCTCCAGCGCCGCGCGAAAGCCACCTGCATCGCCGCAAAATCGGCAGAGGCGGCGCGCGCATAATTGATCGACATCAGCGATTCATCGAAGGTCTTCGAAACCAGCACGCCGGCGCGGCGAATCCCGAGCGCGGCATAGCCGCCAAGCGCGGCCGTGATCACGCTCATGGCAAGGAAAGCCGTGAGAATCCGACCGCGAATCGTTTGCGCAAGCTGGGCTAATTGGCCCAGGGGCGAGCGTGGTTTGCCCGTTGTTACGCGCAAGGCCTGCGAAGCTTTATGGCTACTCATCAAAATAACTCGACTTGAATAGGCTCTTTTGAGCTATTTCAGGTTAAGACGAGGCTAAATTTACTTGCCTAACGAAGCCAAAAAGTGCTGATTTCGCCTTTAGTTAACCGAATCGCGAATCGCTGCTCGGAAAGGTTGCGCCGGTCTGACGGCGATGGATGACGTGAATGCCCCTTTTCAGGTCTCTGATCGGATATCGGCCCGCCCGGCTCTCGATGTTGGGCGCGGCGGGGGCGCTGATATTGATTGCCGGCGGCGCCGCTTGGACGCAACAGGGATCTGTGCCCTATGTCGTTTCGCAGCGCGGGCGGGCGTTCCATCCGGTTTTTCTCAGTATCAAACAGGGCGACACGGTGCGCATCGTTAACGATGACGGCGACCTTCTGCACCACGCCTATGTCGAGTCGGACTCGTTCAATTTCGACTCGGGCGACCAATTGCCCGGCAGTAAGACGGACATCGTCTTCTCGGTGCCGGGAACGTTCAATGTCCTTTGCGGCATCCATCCTAAGATGAAGCTTGTCGTCGTCGTCAAATGAAAAAGCTCCGGCGGTGTTCCGGAGCTTTCTTCTCGCTTCAGCTTAGCGGTTCGAACCTTTGCGATTGCAACGGATTTTCCGCAACCACACTTTAGGCAATATGCGTCCCGTAAAGCACGGAATGCAGCGCATAATAGGCGACAAGGAAACAGGCGAGGGCGGCACAATAAGCTGCCGGGATCAAAAGGAAATCCCAACCCGATATCGCCACTTTGAAGCGCGCCAGATTTTCCTTGATACCGAGCCGCAAATGGACGAGCCGCCGGCTTGGCGCGTCATCGCCGATAATGCCCAAGATGACCGCGATGATGGGCGCATGGCCGATCGCGTCGATCTTGCCGAATTCCGGCACCGCCGCGATGAACATCGTGCAGAGAATGATGGCCGCGACGCGACGCACGAGCGGCGTCAGGATCAAGGCGAAGGACAGCGTGAATTCGACCATGCCGGCAGCACGCAAATAGAACTCGGGCGTAAAGCCGAAGCTCATGTCCGGATGCGTGACGAACAGGGGGTAGGTCCATTGCGGATAGGCCCACTTTTCGACCGAGGCCCACATTAAGGTCACGGCGGCGCTGTAGCGCATGAGGTCGAGCGGCCGCATGCCGAAGAAGTCGCGGTTCAGGCCCGTCAGCCCGAGATAAGCCGCGATGCCGAGGAAGATCGGATAATCGAGCAGATGGAAAATGCCGTATTCGTAGACGGCATAAAAGAACAAGCCGGCGATGCCGAGCGCGGTGAAAATCAGCGTTTCGCGCCAGATCAGTCCGGCCGCCAGCGCAAGCTGAATCCACGGAATGAGCGGCGAGGCGGTCTTGAGTTCGGGCGTTAGAATGACGCCGCCGTTTGCCCAACAGGCCACGAAAAAGAAGCCGCAAGCAGCACGCACGATGACTTCGGTATCGGCGCGCAAGCCGCTGGTGACACGGTTCAGCGCCGCAAGCAAAGCCGTCCCGATCGCGCTCCATTCGACAATGTAGCCGAAGAGCAGCATCGTAAACGCCACCAGCATCAGGACTTCGAAGTCCGGACAGAGGACATTTTCGAGACCGCGCGGCTGACCGGCGACATTGTAAGCGCAGAACCACTTGACGTGGGCGCTCGCCTGCTCGGTGCAAAAAGTGCTTGCACTCAAAGCGAGCCCGCCCGCGGCCGCTATGCGACGGCTGCCCCACCGACCCAACATTCGCAATTCCCCGTTGGTAATTCCAAAACGACGTCAATTTAATCGAATTTTAACGATCGGTCGCGCTTGTTCTTAACAATTGGTTAACCGAAGAAGTCAAGACATTAACGTTGATGGAAGAAAGCTCGGCCTCGAAAGGAATTGCTAAAGGCCGAAGTCCGATCATCGAGGAAATTCGGAGTCGCAACGAGGCCCGCATGATCCTCGCGTTGAGTCTATTCAATCTTCTCCTCGGCACAGGCTTAGCCTATGCCGCGCCACGAATGCCGAGCTACAGCTTGCGGCTCGAACAATCCGGCGGCACGCTTTTCATCGCGGGCCTTGTGCTGATTGGACTCTTGGTGCCGCGCGGCTGCTAAATCAACGCGGCGGCGGTGGCAAAGCGACGACTTCCGTTTCGCTGGTCAGCGTTTTCAGAAAAGCGATGAGATCGGCTTTTTCCGTTGGAGTCAGCCCGAGCGGATGGATCAGTTCCGAACGGCTCGGCCGATCGATGCCGCCCCGGTTATAGAGATCGATCACGGCTTCGAGCGTCGGCACCGATCCGTCATGCATATAGGGGCTGCGCTCGGCGACGTTGCGCAACGTCGGCGTCTTGAACGCATAGCGCAGCTTGACCGACGATTTGAAAAATGCGCCGCGGCCGATGTCGTTACCCTTGGCGACACCGATGTCGTGGAAGGAACCGTCGGTAAAGGCCCAGCCGCTGTGGCATTGCGCGCAATTGCCCTTGCCGTTGAAAATCGCAAAGCCGTGTTTCGCGGCCGGGCTGATGGCATTCTCATCGCCCAAGATCCAGCGGTCGAAGGGCGCCGGCGTCGACTGGATCGAACGCACATAGGTCGCAAGCGCCATCGCGATATTCTTGCGGTCAATCTTATGATCCGGGAAGGTCGTCGAAAAAGCCTGCACGTAAGTCGGCACCGCCGAGAGGCGGGCGATCAAGGCGGCTTCGGTGAGGTTGAGATTGCCCGCCGCCATAATCGGCGCAAACGACACCTTCTCCAGGGTCGCAAATTTTCCGGTCCAGCCATAGCGATCGATGAACGCCACGTTGAGCAGCGTCGGCGAGCGGACCGCCATAGGACGCCCGGCATCGCCGATGGCACGCGGACGGTGATCCGTGAACGACAATTTTGGATCGTGGCAGGTCGCGCAAGACAAGAAGGGCTACATTGAGGACCGCCGGCCCTGCGCGAACATCGATCCCTACACGGTGTGCCGCCTCATCATGGAGACCGTCTCCGGCTTC
>JAJXZN010000172.1 GCA_021780015.1 Pseudomonadota bacterium | reverse complement strand
CCTGCAGACCGAGGCTCAAGCGATCGATGTCGGCGTCGCGCGAGCTCAGTTCGAGCATTCAATCGCCATTTTGATCGGCCGGCCTCCGGCGGATCTTTCGCTTTCCCCGGTCGAGCTTGCGCCCTATCCGCCGCATATCCCTTCGACCGTACCATCGCTGCTCTTGGAGCGACGCCCAGACATTGCGGCGGCGGAGCGGCAATTGCAGCAGGAAAATGCGCTGATCGGCGTCGCCGTCGCCAATTTCTATCCCACCATCAACCTCACCGGTTCTTTCGGCTACCTCGGCCTCACGCCCTTGCCGATCACGGCCGCGGCAGAAGCCTGGTCGGTCGCCGGCTCTGCGACGCAAACGATCTTCGACGGCGGCCTCCTCGCCGCAAATCTCGCCGCGGCACGGGCGACCTATGCGCAAAATGTCGCGAGCTACCGGCAGACGGTTCTGACCGCTTTCGAGCAGGTCGAAAACGAGCTTGCGGCCTTGCGGATTTGGACCCGGGAAGCGGCCAAACAGGTCGAAACGGTGAAGGCGGCGCGCGAAGCCGTACAAATCGATCTGAACCAGTACCAGGCCGGCACTGTTCCTTTCACCACGGTCGTCACGGGCGAGGCGACGCAGCTCCAGGCCGAGGAGAACTTGCTGACGACCCGGCAGAACCTGTTCATCGCCAGCGTCGCCTTGATTGAGGCCTTAGGCGGTGGCTGGGATGCGTCGCAATTGCCGAGCCTTTCGGGCCTCTCGAAAGTGCCGACGTTCACGCCGCCACTCTAGAAAAACGAGCGGACAAGCCGAAAATCTCACCAAGAAGTAATTTGCCTTTTTCGGCGGCGGCGCGGATTTGGATATATAAGAAGAGTTTATTGTGCGCCTGCGAACATGCCGGCGGGAGGGCGACATCCCCTCCGCGAAACGCCGCTCCGGCAAGACTTGGGCGGCCCCGTTTTGCGAGCTCATGGATAGTGGTTAAGGCGTTTTCAAGCTGATTTTCCAGTGGCGGTCTGCGCCGGGGCGGGGTGCCGATCGCTTGGACAAACGGAATGGACGAAAAGCATATGGACGAAAAGGTCGACGAGCGTCGACGCCGTTCCGGCGACGCCTTTCCACCCGAGCCGGCTCCCAGGCCGGCGGCAAAGCCCGGCGAACCCGAGCCCTCGGCGCGAAAAAATGAGCTTCCGCCGATCGAGCCTGCCGTGGCGCCGGCGCCGCCTGGTCAAACCGAGCCAGCACAAAAAGCCAAGCGCCGCCGCGGCTCGGTTCTCGGTTTCCTGATCGGCCTCATCGTCATCGGCGGCGTCGGCTATTACACCTACCGCGTCTTCGCGCCGGCCCCGACGCAGCATGCAGGGCGTGGCCATTTGGGCGGGCCGCCGCAATCGGTCGGCGAGGCGACCGTCGGCACCGGCAATATCAAAATCATTTACGCCGGCCTCGGCACGGTGACGCCGCTCGCAACGATTACGGTGCGCACGCAGATCAACGGCCAGCTCATGGAAGTCGCCTTCAAGGAGGGCCAGCACGTCAAAAAGGGCGATCTGCTCGCCCAGATCGACGACCGGCCGTATCAATTGCTGGCCCAGCAATACGAAGGCCAATTGGCGCATGATCAGGGTCTGCTCGAACAGGCGCAGACCGATCTTGTGCGCTACCAGACCCTCGTCGCGCAGAATTCGATCGCCCGCCAGCAGGCCGAGGACCAAGCCTATATCGTCAAGCAGAATCAGGGATCCGTATTGACGGATCAGTCCCTGATCGCGCAGCAAAAACTCAATATCACTTATTGCCATATCGTCTCGCCGGTGACGGGGCGTGTCGGCCTCCGCCTCGTCGATCCGGGCAATTACGTTCAGACCTCGGACACCAACGGCCTCGCCGTCGTGACGCAATTGCAGCCGATTTCGGTGATCTTCTCGCTGCCGGAGGACCAGATCCCCGACGTCATGGCGCAGATGAAGATCGGGCCGCTGAGCGCCACCGTCTATGATCGCGCCAACGTGCATCAATTGGGTACCGGAACCGTGACGGTGCTCGACAATCAGATCGACACGACTACGGGCATGGTGAAGTTCCGCGCCGAGTTTCCGAACGCCGACGAGTCGCTCTTCCCCAACCAATTCGTCAACGTGCAGGTGCTCGTACGCACGCTGCAGAATGTCGTCACCGCGCCGGTGCCGGCGATCCAGCGCGGTGCCCCCGGCACTTATGTCTATCTCATCAATCCCAACAATACGGTTTCCGTGCATAAGGTGACGCTTGGCCCCAGCGAAAGCGGCATGGTGCAGATCGTCTCTGGCCTCAAGCCGGGCGACCGCGTCGTGACCGACGGCACCGACCGGCTGAGCGATGGCGCCCGTATCGTCATTCCCGGCACGGCGCCGGCCCAACAAGGCGCGGCGGCGGGACCGAGCGACATGGCGCCGCCAGGTCAGGCAGGCACGCCGCCGGCCGGTGCGGCCGGCCATCACCATCGCAATCACCAGCAACAGAATCCCCAGTGATCTCTGATCGCAAAGCGGAGCGGGCATGAATCCGTCGCAGACATTCATTCTGCGGCCGGTTGCCACATCCTTGCTGATGCTGGCGATCCTGCTCGCCGGCGCTTTCGCCTATCACTTCCTGCCTTTGTCGGCGTTGCCCGAAGTCGATTATCCGACGATCCAGGTGCAAACCTTCTACCCCGGGGCAAGCCCGGAAGTGATGACCTCCTCGGTCACCGCGCCGCTCGAACGCCAGCTCGGCGAAATGCCCGGCCTCAATCAGATGACTTCGGCGAGTTCGGCCGGCGCCTCGATCATCACCTTGCAATTCGACCTCGATCTCAGCCTCGATGTCGCCGAGCAGGAAGTCCAGGCTGCAATCAATGCCGGCTCTAATCTTTTGCCGAGCGACCTGCCGACGCCGCCGGTCTACGCGAAAGTGAACCCCGCCGATGCGCCGATCCTCACCATCGCCATCACGTCACAAACGCTACCCCTCACATCGGTCGAGGACATCGTCGAGACCCGGCTTGCCCAGAAGATTTCGCAGGAGCCAGGCGTCGGCCTTGTCAGTATCAGCGGCGGCAACCGGCCGGCGATCCGCGTGCAATTCAATCCGCGCGCGCTCGCCGCTTACGGTCTGAACATCGACGACATACGCACGACGATCGGCAACATGAACGTCAACGCACCGAAGGGCAGTTTTGACGGCGCCGCGCAATCCTCGACGATCGACGCCAACGATCAGATCACCGACACGCATCAGTTCGATAATGTCGTCGTCGCCTATCGCAACGGCAATCCAGTCCGCATGTCGGATATCGCAACGACAATCCGCGGCCCGGAAAACACCAAGATCGCCGCCTGGGCGAACAAGACGCCGGCGATCCTGCTCAACATTCAGCGCCAGCCCGGCGCGAACGTCATTCAGGTGGTGGACGGGATCAAGAAGCTTCTGCCGCAGGTCGAGGCAAGCCTGCCTTCGGCGCTGAACATCTCGATCCTCAGCGATCGGACGAATACGATCCGCGCCTCGGTCGCCGATGTCGAATTTGAGCTCGGGCTCGCGATCGTGCTGGTCGTTCTCGTCATCTTCGTTTTCCTGCGCAACCTGCCAGCGACGATCATTCCGAGCCTGTCTGTTCCGCTGTCGCTCGTCGGCACGCTGGTCGTGATGTATCTTCTCGGCTTCAGTCTCGATAACCTGTCGCTGATGGCGCTGACGATCTCGACCGGCTTTGTCGTCGACGACGCGATCGTGATGATCGAGAACATCGCCCGCTATGTCGAAGGCGGCGAGGCGCCGCTGCAAGCCGCGCTCGAAGGTTCGGCGCAGATCGGCTTCACCATCATGTCGCTGACCGTCTCGCTGATCGCGGTGCTGATCCCGCTGCTCTTCATGGGCGAGGTCGTCGGCCGCCTGTTCCACGAGTTTGCGATCACGCTTACCGCGACGATCGTCATCTCCGCCTTTGTGTCGCTGACGTTGGTGCCGATGCTCTGCGCCAAGCTTCTAAAGCATCAGCCTGAAGCGGAGCGCAGCCGTTGGGCGGTCGCGGCGGACCACGGCTTCCAGTGGATCATCAATCAATATGGGCGGGCGCTGCGCGTCGTCCTGGATCACCAGCCGCTGACGCTGCTGATCGCCATCGCCACGCTGGTCGTGACCGTCCTTCTCTACATCACGATCCCGAAAGGCTTCTTCCCGGTGCAGGACACCGGCATGATCCAGGCGATCACCGAGGCGAACCAGACGATTTCCTTTGCGGCCATGGCGGAAAGGCAGCAGGCGCTCGCCGACGTGTTGCTGAAGGACCAAGATGTGGTCAGCCTCAGCTCGTTCATCGGTGTCGACGGCACGAATATGACGCTGAACAGCGGCCGCTATCTCATCAACCTGAAGCCGCGGGACGAGCGCTCCGCAACGGTCAGCGACATCATCCGGCGGCTGCGCCACGAGGCCCGGGCCGTCTCCGGCATTCAGATTTACATGCAACCCGTGCAAGATCTGACGATCGATTCCACCGTTAGCCGCGCGCAATATCATTTCCTTGTCGAAAATGCCGACGGCAGCCAGCTCCAGACATGGATCCCGCGCCTCGTCGCCAAGTTGTCGACCCTGCCGCAGATCACGAATGTAGCGAGCGACATGGCCCAGCAGGGCCGCGCGCTCGACATTACCATCGATCGGCAGACCGCCAGCCGCTTCGGCATCACACCGGCAACCGTTGACAATATTCTCTACGACGCTTTCGGCCAGCGCATCGTCTCGACGATCTATACGCAGTCGAACCAATACCGCGTCATCATGGAGACGTCGCCCGACCTGCAGCACGCGCTGAGCGCGCTCAATTCCTTCTATCTGCCGTCCTCGACCTCCTCGACAAACGGACAGGTGCCGCTTTCCGCCATTGTCCATGTCAGCGAGCGGCCAGGGCCGTTGCAAATCACCCATTTCGGCCAATTTCCGGCGACAGATATTTCCTACGACGTGGCGCCGGGTGCCTCGCTCGGCGCGGCGGTCGAAGCCATCGAGCAGGCGAAAAAGGATATCAGCCTGCCACCGAGTTTCGTCACCGTCATGCAGGGCAGCGCGGCAGCCTTCGGCGCTTCGCTCGGCAATGAAGTCATGCTCATCGTCGCGGCCATCGTGACGATGTATATCGTCCTTGGCGTCCTCTACGAGAGCTTCATCCATCCGATCACGATCCTCTCCACCCTGCCCTCGGCCGGTGTCGGCGCGCTGCTGTCGCTGATCATCGCCGGTGACGATCTCGACGTGATCGCGATCATCGGCATCATTCTGCTGATCGGCATCGTCAAGAAGAATGCGATCATGATGGTCGATTTCGCCCTCGACGCGGAGCGTGATCAAGGCCTGCCGCCGCAAGAGGCGATCTACCAGGCTTGCCTTCTGCGTTTCCGGCCAATCTTGATGACGACCATGGCCGCCATTCTGGGCGCTCTGCCGCTGATGCTCGGCACCGGAACCGGCTCCGAATTACGCCGGCCGCTCGGCGTCGCCATCGTCGGCGGTCTCATCTTCAGCCAGGTGCTGACGCTCTTTTCGACGCCGGTGATCTATCTTTATTTCGATCGTTTGGCGCGCCGCTTTTCGCCCGCCGCTGGCGGCGCCAGGCTGACGCCGCGCGAGGCCGGTGAATGAGCCTCTCGTCGCCCTTCATCCGGCGGCCGGTGGCCACGACACTGCTTACCGCCGGCATTTTCATCGCCGGCGCCTTGGGCTTTACGAAATTACCGGTCTCGCCGCTGCCGCAGGTCGATTTTCCGACGATCGCCGTGCAAGCACAGCTCCCCGGCGCAAGCCCCAACACGGTTGCAACGAGCGTCGCCGAGCCGCTGGAACGCCACCTCGGCCAAATCGCCGACGTGACTGAAATGTCTTCGGCAAGCGGTCTCGGCCAGACGCGGATCACCCTGCAATTCAACCTGAACCGGGACATCGACGGCGCCGCCCGCGACGTACAGGCAGCGATCAACGCCGCGCGTGCCGATCTGCCGGCGGCGCTGCGTACCAATCCGATCTACCGCAAGATCAACCCGGCCGACGCGCCGATCCTGATCCTCGCGCTGACCTCGAACACGCTTTCACGCGGCCAGCTTTATGACGCTGCCAGCAACGTCCTGCAGCAGAGGCTTTCTCAGCTCAAGGGCATCGGCCAGGTGATGATCGGCGGTGCCGCCCTGCCCGCGGTGCGCGTCGAACTCAACCCGACCGCTTTGTTCAACTATGGCGTTGGGCTCGAGGACATCCGCGCCGCGCTGGCCTCTGCCAATGCCAACAGCCCAAAGGGCGCAATTGAGGACAACGGCGTCCATTATCAGATCTACACCAATGATCAGGCGACAAAAGCCGCGGATTACCAGCCACTGATCGTCGGATATCGCAACGGCAATGCGATCCACCTCTCCGACCTCGGCGAGGTCGTCGATTCGGTCGAAGACCTGCGCAACGAAGGCCTCGCCAACGGCCAGCCGTCCGTACTCGTGATCCTCTTCCGCCAGCCGGGCGCGAACATCATCAATACGGTCGATCGGGTGAAGGCGGAGCTGCCGGCACTCGAAGCGGCGATGCCGCACGACATCAAGCTCATCTTCGCGTCCGACCGCAGCCTGACCATCCGCGCCTCGTTGCACGACACCGAGCGCACGCTCGTCATCGCGGTCGCTCTCGTCACCCTCATCGTTTTCATCTTCCTTGGCAATCCCCGCGCGGCGGTGATTCCGGCGGTGGCCGTCCCTGTCTCGATCATCGGTACATTCGGCGCCATGTATCTGATGGGGTTCAGCCTCGACAATCTGTCGCTGATGGCGTTGACAATCGCGACGGGCTTTGTCGTCGACGACGCGATCGTCGTGCTGGAGAATATCACCCGCTATGTCGAGGCGGGCGTGCCGCGGTTCCAGGCGGCATTGCGCGGCGCCAGCGAAGTCGGCTTCACGGTCCTTTCGATCAGCATTTCGCTTATCGCCGTCTTCACCCCGATTCTGCTGATGGGCGGCCTGCTTGGCCGGTTGTTCCGCGAATTTGCACTGACCCTGTCGATGGCCATTCTGGTATCGCTCGTCATCTCACTCACGACGACGCCAATGCTCTGTTCGCTGATTCTGAAAGCGCCGGCTGCACGGCAGGAATCGCGCCGGCGCTGGCATCCGTTCACTTTGTTTCTCGGATTTTATGAGCGCACGCTCGGCTGGGCCCTGCGCAATACTGCAACCGTCATGCTCGCGCTGATCGCGGCGATTGCGCTGACGGTCTTTCTTTTCGGCGTGATTCCGAAAGGCTTTTTCCCCGAGCAGGACACGGGGCGCCTGATCGGCGCGATCCAGGCCGATCAAAGCATCTCGTTCCAGGCCATGCAAAAAAAGATGGCGCAATTGATGGCTATCGTTCAGGCCGACCCCGCCGTCCAAAGCGTGGTCGGCTTCACCGGCGGCGGCAGCGGTGGCGGCCGATCGGGTACGAATACGGGGTCCGTCTTTGTCGCTTTAAAGCCGCTGTCGCAACGCACGGTCTCGGCCGATCAAGTGATCGGACGGCTGCGCCGCAAGCTCGCGGCGATCCCCGGGGCGCAGCTCTTTCTCCAATCCATTCAGGATATTCATGTCGGCGGCCGGCAGAGCAATGCGGAGTATCAATATACGTTGCAAGGCGACACCCCGGAGGAACTGAACGAATGGACGCCGAAGCTCGTCGCCGCTCTGCAAAAAAGCCATGTGCTGACCGACGTGAACTCGGACCTGCAACAGGCCGGGCTCGAAACCGTCGTTCAAATCGATCGCGACACCGCCTCGCGCTTGGGCATCACGCCCTTCCAGATCGACAATACGCTTTATGATGCGTTCGGCCAGCGGCAGGTTTCGACGATCTATAGCGCGGTCAACCAATATCATGTCGTGATGGAAGTCGCGCCGCGCTATTGGCAGGATCCGGAATCGCTCAAGGGCATCTACGTCAGCACATCCGGCGGCAACCCGAGCGGCACGCAGACGAGCAACCTCCCGGCCGGCACCGCGGCGGC
>JAJXZN010000311.1 GCA_021780015.1 Pseudomonadota bacterium | reverse complement strand
CGAAGGGCTTCGGCAGGTAGTCGTAGGCGCCGCGCTCGGAGGCCTTGATGGCCGTCATGAACGTATTCTGCGCGCTCATCACGATGATCGGCAGATCCGGCCGCAGCTTCTTGATGCGCGGCAGCAGCTCGAAGGCGTTCTCGTCGGGCATCACCACATCGGTGATGACGAGATCGCCCTCGCCCGCCTGCACCCAGCGCCAAAGAGTCGCGGCATTGCCCGTCGTGCGTACCTCGTAACCGACGCGCGTCAACGCCTGGCTCAACACCGTCCTGATCGCGGCGTCATCATCGGCGACGAGGATATTGCCTCCCATTGCGGCTTTGCTCCTAAGGGCTCCGGAGAGCCAGTCCTTCTCTAAATCTTTTTGTCGCTGCGGCCGTCCAGCGGCGCGTACATCGGCATCAACACTTTGAATATCGTCCGGCGCGGCTGCGACTCGCATTCGATGGTTCCACCATGATCGCCAATGAGTTTGGCAACCAGTGCAAGTCCGAGGCCACTTCCCGAAGTCTTGGTTGTGACGAAAGGTTCGAACAAATGCTGCCGAATCTCCGCCGGTACGCCCGGCCCATTGTCGCGGACGCAAAATTGCAGCGGCAGATTCACCGAGCGGTCGGAGTTCGGCAATTTCAGCCGGACGCCGGGACGAAACGCGGTCGAGAGCTCGATCTCGCCGTCTTCGGCGGCCTCGCCGATCGCTTCGGCGGCATTCTTAACGAGGTTTAGAAAAATCTGGACGAGTTGATCCCGATTGCCGAGCACCGGCGGCAGCGACGGATCATAGTTTTCGGTGAAGCGGATGTGGCGGCCAAAGCCCGCATGGGCGATGCGCTTCACGTGATCGAGGACGGTGTGGATATTGACGCTTTCGCGCTCCAGCGGCCGGCTGTCGGAGAAGGCTTCCATCCGATCGACAAGCTTCACGATCCGGTCGGTTTCGGCGCAGATCAGCCGCGTCAGGGCGCGATCGGAATCGGTTGCGCTGATCTCCAGCAACTGCGCTGCGCCGCGAATGCCCGACAGGGGATTCTTGATCTCATGGCCGAGCATGGCCGCCATGCCCGAGACGGAACGGGCTGCGCCGCGATGGGTGAGCTGGCGATCCATTTTTTCGGCCATCGCCCGTTCCTGGATCATCACCAGCACGCCTTCTTCGAAATCCGAGACGGGGGTGACGAAAAGATCGACCAGTTTCTCCGTCGCCAGCCGCGGAATGCCGAGGTCGACGCGATATTCGGTGATGGCGGAGTTTTTCGCCTTCACATGCTCGACGAGCGCAAGCAAGACGGAATCGCGTGGCAGAAGATGGGCGAGCGTCTGCTGCAGCAAGATCGAACGGCTGATGCCAAAGAAGGATTCGGATGCCGTATTCGCTTCGATGACGAACCCATCCGGCGCGATGGCGAGCACGGGATGCGGGAGTGCGTTCAACAATTTCGTCGTGTCGCGAAAGGCTTCTTCGCCCGCTCTCTGCGGATCGCGCCGCCCGCGGACGCTTTGCATCGATCTCTTAGCGCTCATGCCGCAACCGCCGGTTCTTCGGATTCAAATAGAATTTCGAGAAGGGATTCAACGTCCGCCGGATTTTCACTGGTGATAAGCCGGTGGCGCAGGGCCGCATCCGGCCGCGGCGCATGCGCTGCATAGCCGGCGAGATGTTTGCGCGCATGGCGCAGGCCGTGCTCCGTGCCCATCAGCTCGAGCAAGGTGCGATAATGGCCGCGCGCGACGGCAAGCCGGGTCGCCGCATCGGGACCCGGCGCCTGCGGCAATCCAGCCAAATGGCGCGCGACGGCGCCGACGAACCACGGCCGGCCGATCGCGCCGCGGCCGATCATGACCGCGTCGGCGCCGGAAAGCCGCAGCATTTCGTCCGCCTCCGCGAGGCTGGTGCAGTCACCATTGGCGACGACGGGCAAGGATGTCGCCTGTCTCACGCGGCCGATCGCCGCCCAATCGGCTTTGCCTTGGTAGAATTGGCAGCGGCTACGGCCATGGACCGTGAGCATGGCGACGCCCTCCGCCTCGGCGCGGCGCGCCAATTCCGGCGCATTGAGCGAATGCATGTCCCAGCCGAGCCGCATCTTCACCGAAACCGGCACGTTGACGGCGCCGACGACGGCGCGGATGAGGCTCACCGCCAGGTCGAGGTCACGCATCAGCGCCGAGCCGGCGAAGCCGCCGGTCACCCGCTTCGCCGGGCAGCCCATGTTGATATCGATCATCGCGGCGCCCGCAGCCTCGGCGCGACGCGCCCCTTCCGCCATCGTCTCGGCCCGGCAGCCGGCGATCTGGATAACATGATGCCGCAGTCCCGCCCCTTCGGCGCGCAAAGCGGCGGCGGGATCGCGGCCGAGATAAAAATCGGCATCCAGCATTTCGGTCACCGTCAGCGCCGCGCCAAACCGCTGCGCCGCGCGGCGCATGCCGAGATCGGTGACACCGGCCATTGGCGCCAGAAAGGCGCGGCCGGGCAGTTTGAGGGCGCCGACCGCAAATTCCGACGCCGGATTGCCTAACATTTCACCAGTTTGATACATGCTTATACTTTAGTCAAACGCGCACTATAAACAGTTTGTGCATCGCGGCAACAAGGACTTGCACGCCAAGCCTAAGTTTTGGCGCGCAATTGACGGGCGCCTCAAAAAGCGACAGGAGATCGGCCCGCCCGCCCTTCCGGAAACCGACCCCACCATGAATGAAACGGCCAATCTCGCGATTTTGGTGGTGGCGGCGGGACGCGGCACACGCGTGGGAGGCGGAATACCCAAACAATATCGCCCTCTCGCGGGCAAGCCCCTTTTGGCGCATACGCTCTTTGCCTTGCTGAAGGCGGCGCCGGCGGCGCGCGTGCTCGCGGCGATCCATCCCGACGACATGGCGCTTTACCGGCAAGCTTTGACGGGATTGCCGCAGGATTTCCTGAAGCGCTTGCTGCCGCCGGCCTATGGCGGCGAGACCCGGCAGATCAGCGTCTTAAACGGGCTCGACGCCCTTCAAGCGCTCGCCGCGCCTGAAATCGTGCTGATCCATGACGGCGCCCGCCCGTTTCCGAGCCATGCCTTGATCGTCCGCGCCCATGACGCTGCGGTGGCACATGGCGCCGCCGTGCCGGGGCTTGCGCTGACCGATACGGTCAAGCAAATCGATCGCGAAGGCCGCATCGTCGCCACCCCGCCGCGCGAGCGGCTGCGCACGGTGCAGACGCCGCAGGCGTTCCGTTTCGACCTCATCCTCGCGGCGCATCGCAAGGCCGCCGCCGCGGGGCAGCAGGGCTTGACCGACGATGCGGCGATCGTGGAATGGGCGGGCCACCCGGTTTATGTGTTTGAAGGCGAGCAGGAGAATATGAAGATCACGACCGCGGACGATATCGCTCTGGCCGAAGCCAAACTCGCGCGTAGCCTCGAAGACGTGCGCATGGGGCAAGGTTACGACGTTCACGCCTTTGGCCCCGGCGATCATGTCTGGCTTGGTGGCGTCAAGATTCCGCACGACCATGGGCTCGTCGGCCATTCCGACGCCGATGTGCTGAGCCATGCGATCACCGACGCGATTTTCGGTGCGCTCGGCGACGGCGATATCGGCAGCCACTTCCCGCCGTCCGATTCCAAATGGCGCGGCGCAGCCTCGTCGATCTTTCTCGCCGCCGCCGTCGATCATCTGCGCAAGCGCGGCGGCATGCTCGCCCATGTCGATGCGACGCTCGTCTGCGAGCGGCCGAAGATCGGCCCGCACCGCGAGGCGATCCGCGAGAACCTCGCCGAGATCATGGGCATCTCGCTCGATCGCGTCGCGGTGAAGGCGACGACATCGGAACAGCTCGGCTTCACCGGCCGCGAGGAAGGCATGGCGGCGCTCGCCATCGCGACGGTGCGCCTGCCGCTTTAGGTACATTGCTGCAAGCCGACCCTAACGTGGGCGCGAGGCCGATAGACCATGGACGCAGATTTCTGGCACCGCAGATGGCAGCAGGGCGAGATCGGGTTCCATCAGGCCGAGCCCAATTCCTTGCTCACGCGCCATCTGCCGGCCCTTGGCTTGCCTCAAGGTGCGCGCCTCTTCCTGCCGCTGTGCGGCAAGACGCGCGATATCCATTGGCTGCGCGCGAACGGCTTTCGAGTCGCGGGGGCGGAATTGAGCCCGCTTGCTGTCGAACAATTGTTCGCCGAACTCGGGCTTGTGCCGCGCATTTCGCCGGCCGGAGCGCTGCAAAGACATGAAGCGGAGGGGCTGACGATCTTCGCGGGAGACATTTTCACGCTCGATCGCGAAGTGCTGGGGCGCGTCGATGCAGTGTATGACCGCGCCGCGCTCGTTGCCCTGCCCGCGGCGACCCGCACGCGTTACGCCGCGCATCTGCGCGCCATCACGGGCGGCGCGCCGCAGATCGTGATCACCTTCGACTATGATCAATCGCGCATGGACGGACCGCCCTTTTCGGTGGACGAAAGCGAGATACGGCGCCTCTATGAAGACGCCTATCGCCTCGCCAATCTCGAAAGCCGCGACGTCGAGGGCGGGTTGAAAGGCCTCTGCCCGGCGCGCGAAAGCCTCTGGCTTCTGCAGCCCCGTTAGAGCGGGATGCGAAAAAGTGTCAGCGGTTTTTCGCAAAAAATCCCGCTCTAAACAGATGAGAATCGATCACATTTATGATTTCGGATCGAACGATCCGAAATCATAAATGTGATCTAGAACGGCAGGCCGTCGTCGGGCATCGGCGTGCAATGGAGGTCGAGGTTTTCGGCGGCCGATTTCGCCAAGGCTCGGAGCGTCGCCAGATCCGCGATGTCGAAGGTGCCGCTTTCCAGCAATGTCGCATCGCCGGCATCGTTGACCGCAAGATCGAGCCTCGCACCCGGCGTGAACGCTCGCAATTGGTCCCGGCTGAGCGTGAAATCGGCGTAGACATCGTTGAGATTGGGATCGGGCCGCGCGGCCTGCCCTTCGATCTGGCCGAACGGGCCCTGGATGACGACGCGCGGAGGATTGGCGATCGTCGTCGGGTAATAGACGCCCGCCTTGAGGCGCGTCGGAATCAAGCCGCCGGTTGCGACGTCGAAGAAGATATCGATATCGGTTTCACCGACCTTGCTTTGGAGCGCGAGGGCTGCGCCGCGCGTGGAATAGACGATGCCCGGCGCGCGCGCGGAAATCGAAAGCCGCGCGGCAAAGGCTTGCGGCGTTTTGGATTTATGCGCCGTCAGCTGGAATTCGTAAATCGGGTTACCTTCAGGCAGAAAGGCCGACCCGTAACAGAGGTCATCGGCACGCGCCGCTGCCGCGGCGGCGAGCAGCGCCGCAGTCATGACAGCTCTGAGGGCGACCTTCATGCGGCCTCTGGGGATAAGGAAGCGACGGGCGCGACGTGAGCCTAACCGTGCCAGCCATGCCGCCGTCAAGGGGTCACGCCCGCCCGTCTCCGCTCTTTTCCGCCACCTGCGCCTCGGCAAAGGTCGCCATGCCGTTGTGGCAGGCGAGCGCCGCTTTGACGAGGCCCGCCGCGAGCGCCGCGCCGCTGGCTTCGCCAAGCCGCATGCCGAGTTCGAGCAATGGCTTTTTGCCGAGGCGCGCCAAAACGTCGGCATGGGCGCCCTCAACCGATTTATGGCCGGCGAGGCAATGCGCGATCAGCTCCGGATTCTGCGCATGAAGCACCGCCGCGGCGGCGCAGGCGACATAGCCGTCGAGCAAAACCGGAATGCCGGCCCGCCGCGCGGCGACCATGGTGCCGGCCATGGCGGCGATCTCGCGGCCGCCGAACCGGCGCAGCACGTCGAGAGGCTCGGAAAGATGTGCGGCGTGGCGGGCGAGCGCCGCCTCGATCGCAGCGATCTTGCGCGCCAGGCCTGCCTCGTCGAGCCCCGTGCCACGGCCCGCCCAATAGGCGGCAACCCCACCGTAAAGCGCGGCATAGACGGCGGCGGCGCTCGTCGTATTGCCGATGCCCATTTCGCCAATGGCGACGAGATCGGCATCGGCCGGCAGGCTCGCCATGCCGCGGGCGAAATAAGCAACCGTCGTCGCCTCATCCATCGCCGGCGCTTGCGTAAAATCCTCGGTCGCGGTGGCGAGATCGAGCGGCACCACTTTCAGGTCGAGCGCGAAGGTCTTGCAGATTTGATTGATGGCCGCGCCGCCGGCGGCAAAATTATCGACCATCGCCTGCGTGACCGACGCCGGATAGGCCGAGACGCCCTGCGCCACAATTCCATGATTGCCGGCGAAGATGAGCACCAGCGCCCGGTCGAGCGCCGGCCTATCGCGGCCCTGCCAGCGGGCGAGAAATTCGGCGATCTCCTCGAGGCGGCCGAGCGATCCCGCGGGCTTGGTCAATTCGGCTTGCCGCGCCCGTGCCGCGGCGGCGCATGTCTCGGCGGCTGGTGGCAGATTTCTTAGCAGGCTGCGAAGATCGGCGAAGGTTTTGGGGGATTCGGGGGGGAGCGAGGTCATGCGCCTTAATCAACAGACTTGCGCCGCGAGCGCAACGGGGAACGGCCTCCGCGATTGACGGGAAGTCCCTAGGCTATCGGGGAAAAGCCTTTGCGATCAGCGGCTGATCATTATTTCTATAATTTTCATGTAGTAAGTAGATTCAAGCAGGATTATCTTGAGCGCGCCCGAAGGTGGAGAAGATTATGGACGCGATCGACCGAAAAATTCTGCAAATGGTCCAGACGGACGGAAGCTTGTCGATTGCCGCCATTGCGGCCAAGGTCGGGCTCTCGCAAACGCCTTGCTGGAAGCGCATCCAGAAGCTCGAAGCTGAAGGCGTCATCCGCCGCCGGATCGCTTTACTCGATCCCGCGAAAATCGGCCTCGGAATCACGGTCTTCGTCACGCTCGAAGTCGGCGAGCACGCGCACGAAAAGCTCGACCGTTTCGCCAAGGCGCTCTCGGCGATGGATGAAGTGCTCGATATTTATCGGATGGCCGGCGATGTCGATTATCTTTTGAAGGTCGTCGTCGCCGATACGAAGAGCTTCGATGCCTTCTACAAAAGATTGATTGAGACTTTGCCGCTGAAGAAGGTCACGTCCCGCTTCGCGCTGGAAAGCATCAAGGCCGAGACGGCGCTGCCCATCCCTGTCTGAGGGGCGCCGCACGGAGGGTCGCCGCGTGGCGGCAACCCTCTTATGCCGATCGCATCAATACGTGATGGGCGGCGGGGCGCCGAAGACCGTGCCGACCGCATAGAACGGAAATTCCGCGACCTGGGCAGCGACATGGATAGGCGCGCCGACGAGGATGAGCGGGTTAGTGGCCGGATCGCCATAGGCCGGGAAGATCGTATTGGCAACCCGGAACGGCAGGCTGACAATGGTCGCGGCAACATAATTCGGGCCGGTGATGATCGGGGCCGGGCCATGCCAAGGATCCGGAGCCGCCGCCGCGACGGGCGCTTCATAGTAACGGTGATGGTGCTTCGTGACCGTCAGCGGACGCGCATTATAGGCCGCGCGATAATGATGGTGATGATGACCATATTCATGCGCCTGCGCCGCCGGCGTAAAGGCAAGCGCAGCGGCCACACCAAAGCCAACCGCGGCCAGATTCAGAAATTTCGATTGCATCGAAGGACTCCCCGTTAACCGACACAAGCCGTGGGCGCGGAATGCGGTGATAAAGAGGCCGCTCTGTGGCCATCACCTCAAACTTGCGTCAACGTCGGCGCTTTACCAGCCCTGCCCGAGCCCGATGCGCTTCATTGTGCCGTCGATGATCCATACGGCAACGACGCCCTATTCGCAATTGTCGGCGCAGGTTGCAACCGAGGTCTCGGATGATTACGTCCGCTTGTCGGTCGACTTTAAATATTTTGATAATATTGCCGATCTCAATCGCGGCTTTGCCGCGGCTCTGACGTTTGCGCAGGCAGCCGAATGATTGAGCTTCGCCGGCAAAGCGTTCGCAGTTGTCGTTAACCGGGATTTCGCCTATGGCATCCGAGAAAGCGCGTGTGATGCTCGTATCCCCTGCCCCGCTGCCGCCGCTGCGGCACGTCTTCTCGGACGACAATCTTTGGGAGCGCCTGCGCCAGGAGGCGGCGGAGGCGCGCGTGCGCGAGCCGATCCTC
>JAJXZN010000125.1 GCA_021780015.1 Pseudomonadota bacterium | reverse complement strand
GTCGGACCTGGGGCATCCCAGGCAAACCCGATGCGATCGATGGCGCTCAGGTGGGAGATTTCGCGGAGGCCGGCCGTTTCGACGAGATTGCGCAATATTGCGAGCACGATGTGGTGGCAACTTACAAGGTCTGGCTCAGACATGAACTCTTCGGCGGCCGCCTGACACCGCAAGGTTACGCCGACAGCGAGGCGGCGCTCGTCGATCACATCTTCATGAGAGGGAAGTTTCATCTGCAGGCGTTTCTCGCGAGCAGCGCAGTCGCATCTTAAGACCTTCGTTTTGCTCGCCGTATAGCTCCGGCGTACCGCAGCGGCTCGTTCGCGCTCGCAGCCAAGCTCGCCACGCCGAGCTTTTCTAGAAACTCCCCTTAAAATTCCCCCATACCCGAAAGGAACGATGGCTATGTCATCGGATGATACTGCACGCCCGCGTCTTCGACAGGCATCGATCGAGCTTGGCGACACAAGCGAGGCGATACGGGAGGCCACTACCGCAGGAAAGAACGCCCCGACCTCTGACAATCACGTTTCTGCCGAAGCAGGACCCTCGATCTATCTCTTCGACCCGGCCGAGATCAGAGGCAAGATTGGTGACGACCAACCGGACCCCGATCTGGAAATCGGAGATCGCCCTCCGGAATTTCGTTCGGATGATGAACTGCGCTGGGTTCGGCAGCTCCGCAAGTTGCTTGACGACCCGAAGACCCCCGCGCGGCGGCTCGTGGTCGCCGATGCATCGATGGTGGAGCGGATCGATGCGCTGCGCCTCAAGTCGCCGCATTTCTCCGAAGTAATTGGCCTTGTCGCGCGCGCCGCGAAATTGTCGCTCGTCACGCAATCTCCGCTCATCATTCCGCCGATCCTGCTTCTCGGCCGCCCCGGGATCGGGAAAAGCTTTTTCGCTCAGTCCTTGGCCGAGGCCATCGGCACGCATCTCGAACGCATCGCCATGGACATGTTAAGCGATCACGGCGCCTTGATCGGCCTGTCGCTGTCCTGGAGGGCTGCTCGCCCAGGGCGCATCGCTCTTGGCCTTCTGGGATCAGCGACGGCGAGCCCGATCTTCTTCCTGGATGAGGTCGAGAAGGTCAATGCAGTGCACGCACACGAAAACCCCCTTGCGTTCTTGCACTCCGTGCTCGAACAAGAAAACGCTCGCCGGTTCGCGGACGAATATTTAACGATCTCGATGCGCGCCGATCATGCGATCTGGATCCTGACGGCTAACACCACCAAAGGCTTGGCGGATTCCATTCTCGATCGTTTGACGGTCTTCTCGATTCCTGAACCTGACCGCGAAGCGCTACGTTCAATCGTCAAAAGCATTTATGCGGCAACGAATGCTCAATTCAATCACACCTTCGAGCCCGAGCTTGATCCGCAAATTGTCGAGACGCTTGCTGCTTACAATCCGCGCATGATTGGAAAGCTCCTGCGGGCCGCATTGGGCTTCGCGATCGAAGACGACCGCGCGCATATCAGCGATGCAGACATCGAAAGTGCGCGGTCGCTTATCGACACGCACGTTAAAAGATCAGCGATGGGATTCTTGCGAATGTAGGGCGCTCGGACCCGCTTTGGACGTCGTTGGACGATCATGGACGTCAGCGGATTCTCCCCAAAAACTTCCCAAAATGGTGTTCCGGCTAAACGGATTTTCAAGTAAGTATTTGAAATCACTGGCGCTCCCTAGGGGACTCGAACCCCTGTTTTCGCCGTGAGAGGGCGACGTCCTAGACCGCTAGACGAAGGGAGCGGAAGACAGCGCTTCTATCGCGCGATCTGCGCCACTGCAAGGGCCGCAGACCTCAGCGGCCTGTCCCGTTCGTCATTTCGAGGCTGGCGTCGCGCGGCTCTTCGTCCGGCGCGGCGAGATTGGGCGGCGCTTCACTCGCCGCCTTCGCCAAGCGGACGATGGCCGCTCCGACCTCGCTCACCTCCTGCCGCAGCGAGGCATTTTGTTCTGCCTCGGAGCCCGGCTGATGTTTACCGCGCGCAACGCGGGCTTGCGAAAGCTCGGATTCGAGCGTCTCGCAGCGCCGCCGCGCGGCCTCGAGCGCCCCCTCCTGGGCCGCGAAGTCCGAACGCAGAGCGTCATATTTCTCGTTCAGGGCGCGCTCGGAGGTACGGATTTTTTCCATCTGCTGATCGCGTTGCGTCAGGATTTGCGCCTCGCGCTGCTTGGCGTCTTCAAGCCCGGCTTCCAGCACGCCGATCTTGATGTTCGCTGCCCGCAGCTTGCTCTGATCGGCATCACGCTGCTGGCGCAAGTCGTCGAGTTCCTTGCCAAGCTGCGCCACGCGGGCGCTTTCGGCATCGAATTTCTTTTGCAGCACTGCGTAATTGCCCTCGAGCACCTCAAGGTTGCTGCGCGCCACGACGAGCGCATCGTTCAACCTCGCGGCATGGGCGGTGCGTTCGGTAAAACGCTTTTCCGCCTCGACCAAAGTCCGGCTGACATCGCCGAGGCGCAGTTCAAGGCCGGCGGCGCGTGCGTCGGCCGAGGCGTGGCTTGCGAGCCGCTCGTCGGCGACAGCCGAAAGCATCTGATGCGCCTGGCTGAGCTTCGCCAGCTCCTCTTGCTTGGTCTTATACAGGCCATCGGCGTCATAAAGCGCCGAGGCGAGGGCGCCGTGCTCGCTGGCGAAGCCGGCGATCTCATGCTCCGCCTTGGAGAGGGCCTCGACGGTGACGCGAATCTGCTCGCTTTGGTCCGCCACCTTTTGCTGCATTGCCAAAAACTCCGCAGCGCGGCGGCCGAGCTCGCTGCGATCGGCAGCATGGGCCTGCGTCGCCGCGGCAAGGCGCATTTCGAGGCGCCGCTGCTCGACCGCGAATTCGGCCCGCAGGTGATCTCGGTCGGCGAGAATTTCTTCAACAGAAAGAGGAACTTGTGTCTCAAGCCGGCGGCGCGTCAGGCGCAGCGCCCGGCTCCAGAAGACCGGCGCGAAGGCAAGGGCGATGAGTCCCGCAACCAGGAACCCAAGCGCAAAAATCATGGCTTGTTCGATCACGCAGCTTCGCCCGCCGGATTTCGATGAACCGGACTATGACACCTCTAACCAGGGGAATCAAAATCGAACACTTGGGCGCAAATCGGGCCCGCGCAAGCCACGCTCGCGGCTCAGAAGGGGTTCCAGGTCGGATAGGCGGTGAACTTCAGATAGCCGAGATTAAGGCCGAGCCGCGCGCCGAGGCCCGTGCGGACCGGAACGACGACGACATTATTGGCTGTCAGCGCCGTCATACCGAAACCGCCAACGAGATAGGCCGAGCCATCGACGCCGGCAAAGCGCTGAAACACCGCGCGCACGGCCGGCAGGCCATAGACCAGCATCATAGTCCGATCGCCGTCGGCGCCGGCATCGAAACCGAGCGAGGGCCCTTGCCAGAACACTTTCAAGTCGCCGGCATTGCGTGTGTACATGAGGCCCTCGCCATAGCGAAGCCCGCCGATGAACGCACCGCCCGCCTCTTGACCGAGGATATAGCCGTTTGGCCGGCCCCAGCGCCGCGTCGCTTCTTCGACGACTTGTGCCAGGCCGCGCGACAGCGTGCCGAAGAAGTGATGGCCAGCCTGAAGCAATTCGTCGCCAGTGAATTCGCCCGGCCGGTCGTCCTCACTCACAGCCAGCGCCGGCTTAGGCAAGCCTAAGGTCAAGCCCGAGGCCGCGATCAACGCCGAAAATTCCCGCCGCGAAGTGGAGCGCATGGTCATCTCCCGAATGAGGCCGCGCTGATCCGAAAGGCTACGAATCGCGCCCCGACTCTCCGCGAGCATGGTTAATGAAAGATTACGCCCTTCTTGCGCCAAGCGCCGCGGGAATGGCGTCCGGGTCCGCCCAAGCGACGAAAGAGCCGTTCATGAATTTTGTCGCCGCTTTCCCGTAACGCAGCGGCAGGCCGTCGCGGTCGAGCACGATGCCGCCGGCGGCGCGCAGGATGGCATCGCCTGCGGCGGTGTCCCATTCCATGGTCGCGCCGAAACGCGGATAGATATCGCCGGAGCCATCCGCGAGCGCGCAGAATTTCAGCGACGAACCGATCATGCGCCGCTCCTTGACCGGCAGATTTTCGAGAAATGCCGAGGTGCGCGGATCGGTATGCGACCAGCTTGTCAAGGCGACGAGGCCGTCTTGCGTCTGGCGCCGCGCCTGGATGCGGGCGCGTTCAGCCGCCGGCGGTAACGCCCCGCCCGGTGCGACCGGAAACGTGACGGCATGATCGCCGGCCAACCACATTTGTTCGAGCGCCGGCGCATAGACTGCACCGACCTTGGGCTCACCATGAACGACGAGCCCGATATTCACGGTGAATTCGCCCTTGCCGGCAAGAAACTCGCGCGTGCCATCGACCGGATCGACAAGAATGAAGGCGTCGCCGCCGATCGATTTGGCGCCCGCGGCCGCCGCTTCTTCGGAGACGACCGGCAGGTCGGGCAACCGCGCTGCGAGGCCCGCGAGGATCACCGCTTCGCCGGCGAGATCGGCGTCACAGACCGGACTCGTGTCGCCCTTTTCCCGAGCATGGCTGTCGGCATTGTAGAAGAGCATGATGGCTGCGCCGGCGGCGACCGCAAGCTCGGCGAAATCTTCCGCAATCGCCTGGTAATTCAGGCTCAGCGGTCGTGCACTGGTTTGGACAGACATCGGGTCCTGCAAGGTCAGCGGCATCTGATGACCGCTGACGGCATGAGATATTAGCTTTGCGGCAGCTTATAGATGGCGCAACGGCGCACGGTTGCAAACATTCTTTCCGGATGTAACAAAAAGCCGTCGCAGCGCAAGCCGATTCGCCGTGGATGTCTTGCCGCGGCGTCAGGATTTATCTTGCACCTGCGAAGAGTCTGCGCCGATATACTGCGCCGCAACAGAATGGATTCGGTCGGTTACCGCCGATCATTGCCCGAAGCGGGGATGGCCTTCCGCGAGGCTCGCGCCGGGGCCTTCTTTCATTCAAAGGACGGAACATGACGGAATTCGCGCTCGGCCCCCTCGACCTCGCCGCTCTCATGTGCTCGCGCGTCTGCCATGACGTGATCAGCCCCGTCGGCGCCATCGTCAACGGTCTCGAAATGCTCGACGAGGAGAAGGACCCGGAGATGCGCGGCTTCGCGCTCGATCTCGTCAAAAAGAGCGCCCACACCGCATCGGCGCGGCTGCAATTCTGCCGGCTGGCTTTCGGTGCGGCAGGGTCCGCGGGGGCGGCGATCGACACGGGCGATGCCGAAAAAGTCACGCGCGGCCTGCTCGAAGACGACCGCACCAAACTCACGTGGAACGTGCCGCGCATCTTGATGGCCAAGGACAAGGTCAAACTGATCCTTAACCTTTGCCTGATCGCCGCCGCGGCCATTCCGCGCGGCGGATTGATCAGCGTCAACGTCGACACGAGCGAAGCGATTCCACGCATCGACGTCGAAGCGGCCGGCACCAACGCTCGCCTCGCCAGCCACGTCCCGCAACTGCTCGCCGGGATGCCGGAAAACAACCAGGTCGATGCCCATGGCATTCAGGCTTTCTATACAGGTCTGATCGCCCGCGCGGCGCAGTTGCAATTGACCGTCGCAGCGACGAGCGAGAAGGTGCGCATCGAAGCCGTTCCCGCCACGACCGAGGCTTTAGCGAGCGCCTCTGCGTAACCGGTCCTGGCAAAGCGCGAGAATAGCACGCGGCGATAGGCCCGCGTGCAAGATAAGCTTACGCCGTCGGGCAGCATTGCGCTTGCTTTGCGCAGACTCTCGCGCCGAGCCGCACGGACAATGCGAAATTTCGTTCTGAATCGCTTCGTCTTTTAGCCATATCCGGCACGAAATAGCCGACTTTTTTCAACGCTCTTTAACCCATTCCAGGCGATAATTCTTTGCCGGGCCTATTCTCGGCCGGAGATTTCGCGCTTCTATGGACGACCTGCTCCACGATTTTCTCGTCGAGACGAGCGAGAACATCGACGCCGCCGGCGAACAGCTCGTGTTGTTTGAACGCGATCCCTCTGATCGCGAAGCCATTATTCGCATTTTCCGGCTGTTCCATACGATCAAGGGAACCTGCGGCTTTCTCGGTCTCGCACGGCTCGAGCACCTCACGCACGCAACCGAAACGCTGATCAGCAAATTGCGCAGCGGCGCACCGGCGACGGCAGAAACCGTCTCGCTGACGTTGGCAGCCGTCGATCGGGTCAAATCCATTCTCTCCGGCCTTACCGAAACCGGACGGGAGCCGGAAGGCGACGATAGCGCTTTGATCGCGGCGCTGCAGGCCGATGCCGGCGCAGCACAACCCGACGTTCAGGCCACCGGCGCGACCGCGGCAGCGCCTCTGGCCGAATCGAAGCCGGAACCCGTCCGCAAGGACAGGCCGGCGCCCGCTGCCGGCGCGTCCGCCCGGGCCGAAAGCATTCGTGTTTCGGTCGGCGCGCTTGAGCGGATCATGATCCTTGTTTCCGAACTGGTGCTGACCCGCAACCAGTTGCTGGAGATCACGCGGCATCAGGAAGACGCCGTCATCAAGACGCCTTTGCAGCGGCTCTCGGGCTTGACCACCGACCTGCAGGACGCAGTGATGCGCGCCCGCATGCAATCGGTCGGCCGCCTCTTCGCGAGCCTGCCACGGCTGGTGCGCGAGCTTTCGGTCGATCTCAAGAAGAAACTGCATCTCGTTACCGAAGGCGCCGACACTGAGCTCGACCGCCAGCTCATTGAGCTCATCCGTGATCCGCTGACCCACCTTCTGCGCAATTGCGCCGACCACGGCATCGAGACGCCGGAAGAGCGCCTCGCCCGCGGCAAGCCGGAAGAAGGCACGATCCGCGTCACCGCCACGCATGAGGCGGGCTATATCACGATCGATGTTTCCGACGACGGACGCGGGCTCGACCTGCAGAAGATTCGCAACAAAGCGGTGGTCAAAGGCCTGGTGTCGGCAAGCGAAGCGAAGGCGCTGTCGGATGAAGATGTCGGACGCTTTATCTTCGCCCCGGACTTTTCGACCGCGGCGGCCGTCACCAGCATTTCGGGCCGTGGCGTCGGCATGGATATCGTCCGCGACAATATCGAGGCGATCGGCGGCGCGATCTCTTTGACGACGGTGCCCGGCAAAGGCACGCGTTTCACGCTCAAGATTCCACTGACGCTGGCGATTACCCCGGCCTTGATCGTCGAGGCCAGCGGCCATCGCTTCGCCCTGCCGCAGCATTCGGTCGTCGAGGCGGTCGGCGTCGGCGAAGCCGAGACGCATATGCTCGAGGATCTGCAGGGCAGCCTCGTTCTTCGCCTGCGCCAGGACATTCTGCCGGTCGTGGCGCTGAAATCGATTCTGCAGCTTGAAACCGACGCCTCGAAACCGGCGACCGACGATCTTGTCATCGTCATGCGCGTCAACAACCAGACATTTGGCATCCTCGTCGATGCGGTGGCTGACGTACAGGAAATCGTCGTCAAGCCGCTCGGCAGCTCGTTATCCGACCTTCAGGTCTTTTCCGGCCACACGATCCTCGGCGATGGGTCGGTCGTGTTGATCCTGGATCCCTCCGGCATTGCCGCGCGCATGGGCTTTGAACGCGCCAATGACTATACGGTCGGCCGCGTCGTCGAAAGCTTCGTCCCGGCCGAAGAGACCACGCGCTTCGTGCTGTTTCGCGCTGGCCCCGGTGCACCCAAGGCGCTGCCTCTGTCGCTGATCGTCCGCATTGAATCAATTCGGGCGTCCGACATTCATACGTCGGACGGCCGCCTCGTCGTCCAGCACCAATCGCAATTGATGCCGCTCGTGCCGCTCTTCGCCGGCGCCGAAGCCCATTTGCAGGAGATCAATCCGGTTCTCGTGCTGGGCATCGGCGGCGAGAGCATGGGGCTGCTGATTGAAGAGATCATCGACGTCGTCGAGGCGCCGCTCAATATTGAAATCACCAGCGCTTCGCCAGGCATCATCGGCACCGCCGAAATTCGCGGCGCGATCGCCGAGGTCCTCGACGCGACATATTTCCTGCGGCTTGGCCGCCCGGCTGCTTACTCGCGTGCCGTGGCCCATCAATTCCGCGTCTTGCTGGTCGACGACAAGCCGTTCTTCCGCGACATGCTGGCGCCTCTCATCATTGCCGCTGGCTATCGTGTTAATACCGCCGCATCGGCCGCCGAAGCGCTTTTGATGTTCGAGAAGGGCGCGCAGTTCGACGCGGTGGTGACCGATACTGATATGCCGCAGATGAGCGGCTATGAATTGGCGCGGCAATTGACAAGCGAGCCGCGGCACGCGGGTCTGCCTGTCATCGCCTTGGCGGCCCATGCCGCGCCGAGCGTGCTCCAGGCAGCAAAGGAAAGCG
>JAJXZN010000217.1 GCA_021780015.1 Pseudomonadota bacterium | reverse complement strand
CGGGTTTGCGTTTGAGCAAATTGGCGCTGATCGTCTGCTGGTGCTGCATGAAGCGATGATAGCGCTCTTCCGCGATCTCCGCTGCGACCGGCGGCAGGCCGAGATCGTTGGCCGCAGCGCCGGCGACGGGCTCGTATTTGAACGCGCCGACCCGGTCGAGCCGCGCTTCGCTGAGCCAGGCGAGGAGAAATTCGAAGTCCGCTTCGGTCTCGCCGGGAAAGCCGACAATGAAGGTCGAGCGTAAGGCGAGATCCGGGCAGGCGGCCCGCCAAGCCTTGATTCGATCGAGCGTCTTTTCCTGATCGCCCGGGCGCCGCATTGCCTTCAAGACGCTCGGGCTTGCGTGCTGCAAGGGGATGTCGAGATAGGGCAGCACTGTGCCTTCGGCCATTAGGCCGATCACCTCGTCGATATGCGGATAGGGATAGACATAATGCAGCCGCACCCAGGCGCCGAGACTGCCGAGCTCGCGCGCGAGGTCGATGAATTTGGCGCGCACCTGCCGGTCGCCGAGCGTGCTTTCCGCATAACGCAGATCGAGCCCATAGGCGCCGGTATCCTGCGAGATGACCAGCAGCTCCTTGACGCCGGCGGCAACGAGCTTTTCCGCCTCGCGCAGGACATCGGCGGCAGATCGCGAAACGAGGTCGCCGCGCAGCCGCGGGATGATGCAGAAGGAGCAGCGGTTGTTGCAGCCTTCGGAAATCTTCACATAAGCGTAGTGGCGCGGCGTGAGCTTGATGCCTTGTGCCGGCACGAGATCGACGAACGGATCGTGCGGCGGCGCAATTGCCGCATGGACGGCGTTGACGACGCTCTCATAGGCCTGCGGTCCCGTGATCGAAAGGACATGGGGATAGGCAGCGCGGATCGTCTCCGATTCGGCTCCCATGCAGCCGGTGACGATCACTTTGCCGTTTTCGTCGAGCGCGGCGCCGATGGCGGCGAGCGATTCGGCCTTGGCGCTGTCGAGGAAGCCGCAGGTGTTGACGATGACCGCGTCGGCGCCGGCATGGCTGCGGGTCAGCTCGTAGCCTTCGGCGCGCAGCCGGGTGATGATTCGCTCGCTGTCGACCAGGGCCTTAGGGCAGCCGAGCGAGACGAAGGAAATTTTGGGCGGATTGGCGGGCTCCGCCGCCGAGGGCTCACGCGTCATGGCGGTCAAGTGCCATGTCCGCGCCGCCGCCGCAAGCGTCAGAAAGCAGCGGCCGGATCGGCCCGGGCCGAAAGGGCGCCACGGCCCAAAGAAAAACCCGGCCACAAGGGCCGGGTTTTCCGATTCGCTGAGAAGCCGATCTCAGTACTTGGACACGATCGGCGCCGGCGGCGCGAACATGTCGAACTTGTACGAGAAGCCCGCCTGCACGCGGTTGTCGCGGATGTGGCGGTCGATCGGCCGGCCAAAATCCGAAAACACCGGCGAGTCGGTCTGGCTGCCGTAGTCGGTGTAGCGGTATTCGGCGCGAACCGACCAGTTGTTGTCGATGGCGTATTCGATGCCGCCGCCAACCGTCCAGCCGAAGTGGCCGTTGTTGAAGCTGTCGAACGCGACGCCGTCGTTATACGAGGTGTGGAAGTTGCCGTAGGCGCCACCACCCGTTGCGTAGACGAGGATGCGGTCGAAGGCGTAACCGATACGGCCACGGATCGAGAAGTCCTCGTTCTCGTGCAGGCCATAGGCGAGACCGTTGAAGGTGTTGCCGGCGCGCGTCGAGGCCCCGTTCACATCGCCTTCGAGGCCGAAGACGAACTGCGAAACCTGATAGTTATAGCCGATGTGCGCGCCGCCGATGACGCCGGACTGGTTCAGGCGCGGTGCCGGGCCAAGCGGATCGGCGAACGAGGCCGTACCCCAATCATATCCGACCTGACCACCGATATAGACGCCCGACCAGCTGAAAGCGGGCGGCGGCGGCGGCGCATAGACCGGCGGGCCTTTGGTGCTCGGCAGATCGGCCGCGATTGCGACGGAGCCGAGAATGACCGACGAAATGGCCGTCAAAGCCGTCGTCGCAATTATCTTACGCAACATCAGGAATCCCCTCTTCGAGTTGGCACATGAAGCCAGCTAATTCCAACTGATGGCTGGATCAATAGACCTAAGTTCGAAAACTAAGTCTAAACCCCGTTTAGCGCCGCGCTGTAGTACTTATGCAACGCTGCCGATAGACAAGCCTCAATCCGCCGCCAGTTAGTGTTGCTAACAAGCGATATTGAGGGCGCAAATATGGCAGACCCGGGGAGCAATTTGGTCGCGTGAACTTGAGACAGGCAGAGGCTCTGCCGTATCAACTTTCCGTCACCAAATCCGAAGGTGCGAAGCGGAAGCGCATGCTGAAAAGCCTATGCCGCCAATTCGCTCTCCGGCCCCCTGTATGGCACGGCGCTGGTCAAAGTTTCCTTAACCCCCGAATGCTCGAAACCAGCCGATGCAGAATGTCGCTTTAGTGTTGCGCCGTAGCCGTGCCATAACGCACATCAAGGAAGGGTGGCCGAGCGGTTTAAGGCAGCGGTCTTGAAAACCGCCGTGGGTGAAAGCCCACCGTGGGTTCGAATCCCACCCCTTCCGCCAGTTCCGCTAAAACTTTGAGTTTGAACGAATTCCGTCCCAAAGCCGACGTAGCGGTCCTGCCTTGACATTGCCCCCGATCAACACTGCTGCCTGGCAGAAGGTTCGATCACTTTGTATGACCGGCCAGTGATCATTCGTGTTCGGATATGCGGGCCTATCAGCGCGAGGCACCGCGGCGCGGGAAGCGCATTCGACGCAGGCCTAACGAATCATGAATGAGGCGGTGATGTCGGAGGAGGGCCAGCGGCGAAACGAATCGCCGCCGACATCATCTGAAGTTGCGAAATGTCGAAGCAGAGTGCGAACGTCGTTACCGATCCGTGACCGGCGACGGTTCGACGTCATCGGTGCCGAACGGATCACGATAGCGCGGCGGCGAGAAGAGACATCGCTTTCATCGCGTGCTTTCCATCCTCATTGGAGCGGCAGCGCAAAGCTGCGTGCTTCAATCGAAATATTCGTTCAGCTAAGCGCTTCTTCTATGGCCGGCGAACTAAAACCTGGTTTAGAGATCGCGGTCATCAGCTGATATAGTGGCATAAAGCTTATTTTAAGTGCCGGATGGTCGGATTCGATGCGGGCTGTGCTTCGCATTACTTGGCGAATCTGGACGTTCGGCCGCCCGTCCCCTCCAGACCCAAGGGGGTCGCCCCGAGGCAGCGAGGCTTCCTCCGCGCGCTAGGGGGTGGACCGCTCGATCGGCCCGGTGGCCGCGATCCGCTAGCCGGATGCCTTCATCAGTACGGCGATCAATGTCGCTTGCGCGGAACGGGACGAGGCGATCATCGAAGCGAGCAACGCCGCGCATGCCCTGGCTCTTAGCTTCTCGACCGATGCAAACACGCCACCGCAAATTCGTCGTGAGGCGGAGCCCCATAAACATGTCCATCAGTCCGCTACGTATCGAGACTACCATTCCCCGCATGCACTCGAATATTTCGTTGGGAAATGCGCGGCACCGAAGCGCCGAAGCGGCAATCGCCGAACAACAGGACTTGCGCCTCCGCCCTTGTACAGCGGCGTTCATACATCGGCGGTCAGGAGACGATTGCGCGCAGGACCGAAAATCTCGATCCTTCTACGAATCGAGAGTTCGGTAATGCTCACAATCATTTGCAAGTATCAAGATTCGTCGCGAGGGATAGTGCGCGCTATATCCGCTGCTTCGAGTGTTGCGCCGCTTTCGGTGACGAGCCGATAGAAGTGCCACGACTCGGGCTTGATCTTGAGCTTGAAGTACGTGAGCCCTTCATCGAGCGTCGAAAATCGAAGAATGGGTACGCCGAGCGCCGACGGCGCGGCATGTGCCGGACTAAGATACAGAGAGCACGGCTCGAATCGATTGAACGCAGACATCAAGCCCTCTCACCGAGGTTTCTGTCGTCATTATGGCCGGCGCGGCGTGTTCTTTGTCTGTTGCATGCTTGCAATTACGCGTGCATGACCTCGTAATCCTACAACGAAAGTGGAAAACAATAAGACGGACATAACTTTTCTTGCGAGTGGTCTGTCGCAATGCTAACTCAAGCTAGCACAGGAGGAACCGTGAATGGCAAGGCGAGCTGTGAAAACGGCGAAAGCGACAAAAACGGCAAAAGCGAAGAAGACGACGCGCCGCGTAATCAGACCTTGGACCAAGGACGATATTCGCAATCTCAAGGCGCACTCCAAGGCTAGGACGCCTGTCGCCAAGATTGCGAAGGAGATGAAGCGCACCGTCGGCGCACTCAGGCGCCGCGCTGGTATTCTCGGCATCGGCCTTGGTGAGCACCGCTGAACGGGCTAACTTGCGCGCCAGAAGGTGATGACAAGGCCGCCCGCGACGATCAATGCGCCGCCAAGGAAGATGGGAAGGTCGGGCCGCGCGCCGAAGAAGACGAGATTGACGAGTTGCGCGATCACGAAGAACAGCGTGACGTAGATTCCGAGCAGCTTGCCGAAATCCCAAGGCGGTGAATTCACCGTGAGGCCATAGGCAAAAAGAACAGCCGCGCCGATGGCAAAAATTCCGACTCGCGCCGGTGTACCCGACGCGTGAAGGCCCTTGCGCACGATCGCATCGCCGCCTGCTTCGAGCGCGGCAGCAATGGTGAGAACGAGATAGGCAAAAACAGGATTCATCGAGGCTACCTTCGCGGGGCATCCTGCGGCAGGGGGCCGAAGGCCAGCCGCCATAACAGCGCGGTCGCTAGATTACATGCGCGATTTGCCGCAGGTTGATATTGCCGAAGCGCAAGCCGACCCTCACCGAGCCGGATGCGGCAGCGTTCATCAAGGCGCATTTGCCGCTGGCGCCGGTCAATGCGATTCCCCAGATCCGTCTTCATCGCGCGCAGGCCGCAAGCGGCTTATGGCGGCTGGCGCAATCGGCAAAGCAGGACTTCGTCGCCCCCTATTGGGCCTATCCCTGGGCGGGCGGCATCGCGCTGGCGCGATATCTTCTGAATGAGCCGGCGGCCGTCGCCGGGCGCTGTGCGCTCGATCTCGGCGCCGGGTCCGGCCTCGTCGGCATTGCCGCGGCAAAAGCCGGCGCCCGGCAGGTCTTCGCCGCCGATATCGACCGCTATGCGCTTGTCGCGCTCGGTCTCAATGCGGCGGCAAACGATGTCACCTTGACGGCGATCGGCGGCGATGCGCTTGCCGGGCCGGTTCCCACCGCCGACATCATCCTCGTCGGCGACCTGTTTTACGAGGCGGCTCTCGCCGCGCGTGTGATGGCGTTTCTCGACCGATGCGCCGGCGCGGGCCGCGACGTTCTCATTGGCGATCCTGGGCGTGCCTTTCTGCCGTTGCCCCGGCTGTGCCGGCGTGCCGAATATGAGGTGACGGATTTCGGCGACGCCGGCACGGCTGCGCGCACGAGCGCGGTCTTCTCGATCAAGCGCGCCGCCGCCGAAATGTCAGAGGAACATCCCGCCTGAAACCTCGATCCGCTGCCCGGTCAACCAGCGGTTTTCGTCGCCGAGCAGACTGGCGATCATCGGCCCGATGTCGTCCGGCACGCCGACGCGGCCCATCGCCGTAACCGAGGCGACGTATTTGTTGAGTTCGGGATTGTCGCGTACCCGGCCGCCGCCGAAATCCGTCTCGATCGCTCCCGGTGCGACGACGTTGGCGGCGATCTGGCGCGGCCCGAGTTCCTTGGCGAGATAGCGCGTGAACACCTCAATCGCGCCCTTCATCGAGGCATAGGCCGCGTAATTGGGGAAGCTGAAGCGGGCGAGGCCGCTCGATAGGTTCACGATGCGCCCCCCGTCGGCAATCAACGGCAGGAGCTTTTGCGTGAGGAAGACGACGCCTTTCAAATGCACGCGATAGAGGCCGTCGAAATCCTCTTCGCTCATCGTCTCGATGGAACCGGGGGCGCTGTGTCCGGCATTGTTGACGAGGTAATCGAAATGCGTGCGGCCCCAGGTGTCGCGCAACGCCGTCGCGATCGTGTCCGCGAAGGCGGCGAAAAGCGACGTGTCGCCGGTATCCAACGCCAGCGCGAGCGCCTTGCGGCCCGAAGCCTTGATTTCGGCGGCGACTTTTTCCGCCTCGGCCTGATTGGTCCGATAAGTGAAGATGACATCGATGCCGCGCGC
Organism: Pseudomonadota bacterium; assembly: GCA_021780015.1. Taxonomy (GTDB): domain Bacteria; phylum Pseudomonadota; class Alphaproteobacteria; order Rhizobiales; family Beijerinckiaceae; genus Methylovirgula. The sequence continues at coordinate 2,199 of JAJXZN010000217.1, read as the reverse complement.
CGCCGCGGCGATGGCGGTGTTGCGGCCGAGGCCGCGGCTGCCGCCGGTGATGAGGGCGATTTTCTGCGTATGCGTCATTGCGGGCTCCATGCTTACGAGAATTGGGGCTTGCGAGAATTCGGCCCCGATATGGGCGCCGCGGGCGCGGCCGTCATTGCCGAAACTCCCGAAAAACTTGCCTGATCCTCCAATCCGGCTTGGAGGTTTGGCCGTCGGACTCTATTTTTGAAAGCAGAATGGCTCAGAGTTCCCATCCGATGTCCCATGCTTTGAAAGACGCCATCCGCTCTTACTTCGCCAAGAAGGGCTATGCCGACGGCCTTTATGCGACGGAGATCGACGGCCTCACGCTGATGCGCAGCACGACGGAAATTCTGCCCAATCCAACGGTCTATCGGCCGTCGCTTTGCGTCGTCGTACAAGGCGCCAAGCAAGTTTTGTTCGGCGACCGGTTGTTCAAATACGCGGAGATGCAATATCTGGTGATCAGCGTCGCTTTGCCGGCCTTTGGGCGTGTGACGAAGGCAAGCGCCGAGACGCCGCTGCTCGCATTCTATCTCGATTTCGACATGAGCATCTTGCGCGATGTCATGAGCGCGCTCGAGGTGCCGCCGCCGAAGAGCGGCGAAGCCGGCTTTGGCGTTTTCGTCGCGAATCTGAGCGAGCCTTTCGCCGATTGTCTGACGCGGCTCATCCGCTTGCTCGAAAGTCCGGCAGCAATCCCCGTCCTTTATCCGGCGGTCATGCGCGAAATCTGCTTCTGGCTGCTGACCGGGCCGCATGGCGGCGAGGTTTGCACGCTCGCCCTGCCGAATAGCCATACGCAACGCATTTCCCGCGCGATCCATCTGCTGCGCGAACAATTTTCCAAGCCGATCCGGATCGAGCACCTCGCCGCGGTGGCGGGCATGAGTGCCTCGTCATTCCACCAGCATTTCAAGATGCTGACGGCCATGACACCGCTGCAATATCAAAAGCAGTTGCGGCTTCTCGAAGCCCGCCGCCTTCTGATCGATAGCGGCGCCAATGTCGCGCATGCCGCCTATCGGGTGGGTTATGAAAGCGCCTCGCAATTCAGCCGCGAATATGCGCGCATGTTCGGCCGGCCGCCAAAACGCGACGCCACGGACCTCAGGGCGCAGCCGGCGTGATCGGGCCGTAGCCATAACGCAGGCAGACGGTGCCGACGACGTGACGGGCGCGCAAATCTTCGGGCATCGCGACAGCGATGAAGGCGACGCGGCTCAGGCTTTCCCGCGGGTCGGCGTTTGGAAATGCGAGTTGCGCATAAAACGCGATCTTGTCTTTGCCGTCTCCGAAGGTGCCGCAATAATCGCTCGTTCCGTCACGGCTGAGGAGGATCAGCGCCGGCCAGTCGACGCCGGCAGGTGTTGGATCCATCGACGTTGCGGTGAGGGCGGCGAGGATGGTTTTCTTTTCGGCGTCGGTGAGGTCGCGACGCGGCGCGGCGAGCGCCTTTTCCGACGGCCGCTCTAGGGACAGCCGTCCGGCAATCAGCCCTGCAACGCCGACCGCTAGGCACAAAAGGAGCTTCGGAAATATCGCGCTGCGCCCCGATACGCCGAGCGTGGCCATATTCATGGAATTCCTTGAAAGAACAAGTTTAGTCAAAAATCAATTCAACTTATAGGCAAGCGGCCAAGCCAAATACAGCCGTTCGTATCGTCGGCGTAAATATTAATGCTGAATAGAGCGGAATCCGGCGCGGGCTATCTACTTGTCCTGGATCAATTTGCGCGCATCGTCGCGGAGCGCCGCGCGGGATTGATCGCGCGCGTAAAGCATATGGCCGCCGCCATAGACGACGAGCCGCACACGGTTTTTATCGCCCATCGGCGCGATCTGATCGAGCAGCAGTTTCGAGGCGAAATAGGGTGTCACAAGGTCGGTCGCGCCATGCGCGACAAGAACGCGAAAATGCGGATCGAGCGCCAAATCTTCCTTGAGATCGCTCAACGCTTCGGCATTGCCGTGACCCCAATCCCAGTTTTCGCTGACACTTTCGTTTAGGATCTCGTAGCGGGCGTCGACGAACCATTTGAGCTCATTCGAGGCGAGGTCGGACATGGCGCTGGTCAGCGGTACTTTCAACGAATCGAGCACCGGATCGGCATAGGTGCTGCGCGCCGCGTGCGGATGCGGATCGAAGCCGGTGACAAGCGCGTCATAGGCGCTCGC
>JAJXZN010000133.1:3090-8405 GCA_021780015.1 Pseudomonadota bacterium | reverse complement strand
TCCATCAGCTTGGCCAATTCCTCGGGGCTGACGACGATCGGCAGAATGCCGTTCTTGAAGCAGTTGTTATAGAAAATGTCGGCGAAACTCGTCGAGATGACGCAGCGGATGCCGAAGTCGAGCAGCGCCCACGGCGCATGTTCGCGTGACGAGCCGCAGCCGAAATTGTCTTCCGCAACGAGAATCTGCGCATGCCGGTAGGCCCGCTTGTTGAGGACGAAATCGGGATTTTCCGAGCCATCCTCGTTATAGCGCATCTCCGAGAACAGACCCTTGCCGAGGCCGGTGCGCTTGATCGTCTTGAGGTATTGCTTCGGGATGATCATGTCGGTGTCGACATTGCGGATCGCCAGCGGCGCTGCGACGCCCGTCAGGGACGTGAATTTTTCCATTAGGAGGATGCTCCGGATCGGGTGGCCACAACCACCACGGCAGCTTCGGCGCGGGCGCGGGCGAAGCTCGAACCTTGTTCTAGCCGTGCTCTATTGAACTCCTTGACCAATTCGTCAAGGTCGCGGCCGTCGCCGGCCCGTTTGGTGATGGCGCTGGCGGTCTTGCTGCGGCCGACCTCCTGCTGCGCCAGGGAAACGAAGGTGCGCGCCGCGTCCTCGGCCAGGATCAGCATGATTTTCCGGTCCTCGGCGTTGGCTTGCGACCATTGCCTGGCGATTTGGTGGGCGACGACGAGCTGATCAAGGATTTTCGGCCGATAGCCCTGATAGGCCCTCTCCTTATCCTGACCGTGGCCGTCACCGCGGATCTCGTTCTTGAAGAAGAGCCGGCCGCGCTCGGTCAAGGTCGAGGTCGCGAACATGATCTCGATGAGCTTCGCCTTCTCGACGGCCGGGTCCAACTCGCCGTCATCCAGGACGCAGATGAGCAACAGGCTCTGCAGGGCGTCGATCGCCTGCTCCGCCCAGTTCAGGACGTCGGCACGGCGCAAAGCCGATTCACGCGACTGCCGCCAAGCGAAGAACAGGCCGCAGGCCGCGACGCAGGCCGAGACGACGGAGGCTATCGTTGCAAACATCACCATCGCTCCGCGGCCTGGCGGCTAATCCGCCGCCGCCTCGACCGCCGCCATATCGGCGTCGGAGAGGCCGAAATGATGGCCGATCTCATGCACCAGGACATGGGCGATGACGTCGCCGAGCGTGTCCTCGTGTTCGGCCCAATAATCGAGGATCGGGCGGCGGTAAAGCCAGACCATGTTCGGCATCTGTCCGGTAAAGGCCTGTGCTCCACCTTGCGCGAGGCCGCGGCCGGTGAAAAGCCCGAGCAGGTCGAATTCGCTCTCGCAGCCCATCTGGCTGAGCACGTCGTCGGTCGCGAAATCCTCGACTTGGATGACAAGCCCTTGGCAGAGGACGCGGAAATCGTTCGGCAGCCGCGCATAGGCTGCCTCGGCCAGCGCCTCGAACGCGGCGAGGGTCGGCGGCGCCAGGGCAGCCCAATCGGGCGGCATCAGGACTGCGCTCCGGCGCGCCGGCGAATGCGGATATAGAGGGCCCCGGCGCCGCCATGCGGGCGCGCCGCCTCCTCGAAGCCGACGACGAGATGCCGCCATTCCGGTGCCCGGAGCCAGATCGGTACGCTGCGCCGCAGCACGCCGCCCGGCTCGAACCCGTCGGCGGCGCGGCCCTCTCCCTTGCCGGTGACGACGAGCACGATCTTGGCCCCCTGAAGCTGGGCCCGGACAAGAAAACCATGCAGGGCCGGATGCGCCTCGTGCTGGCGCAGGCCATGCAGATCGAGCGCCGCGTCGACCGCCATATGGCCGCGGGCGAGCTTTTGCCGGGCGCGGCGCTCGAGCGGCGCAAGGCCCGGCATCCCCGGACGCGGCGCGGGCTTTAAGGGCTGAGCCGGCGCCGACGCGGCCGGCGCGACGATCTTGGCGGGTTTTGCCGGTTTTGGACGCGGCGCCTCGGGCGCAGACGCGCCAGGCCGGGGCGTGATGCTGCGCGTTACCGTCAGCCAGAGGCTGACCTCCTCATCGGAGAGCGGGCGCAGGGTTTCCCGGCTTCCCTCGCTCATGCCGCCCCCTGGCACGCGTCGTCGGTGATGGTTTTCTGGCTCATCGCGGTCCTTGCCGAAAAGCTAGCGCCTTTCGGGGCCGCGCCTCAATGGCCCGTCTGCGTCGCGACGAGTTTCCAGTTTGGATCGCGCGCCCCGGCGGCGCGGGCGAAGGTCCAAAGATCGACCATGCTCACCGTCTTTTCCGGATCGCCGTCGATCAGCTTGCCGTCTTTATCGTGCGTCGCGGAGATGAGGGTCGTCATAAAGCGTAGGGTGACTTGCAGCATGCCGTCGCGGACGCCGGCATCGAAAACCCCGGTCTTGTCGATCGATACGACTTTGGTCATCAGCGATTCGCCGCGATTGGCGCGCGCCTCGATGGCGGCGACGAAACTGTCGTAAACCTCTTTGTCGAGCAGGCGGGCAAGAAGCTCGCGGTCGCCGGTCGCGAAAGCGGTAACGATCATCTCATAGGCGCTCTTGGCGCCGGCGATGAATGAATCGAGATCGAAGCCCGGGTCGGAGGCCACGATGGCGTCAAGCCCATTGGCAACGCGGGTGCCAGGTTCCGCATAGGCCTGCCAACGGCGCGGATCGGCCGGTGCCCCGGCAGGGGCGGCCGGTGGCGGGGCGGCGCCGGGCAGGGACACGACCTTATTGTCATTGGTCGCGGTGCTCGTCTTGAAGAAGGAATTCTGCGCCGGCGGCTTTTCCGCGCCGCTGCGGGTGCCGAGAACCGAGCGCAGCTTCCAGAGCACGAAGATCGCGAGAAGCGCGAAAATGATCGTCGAGGCGTCGAAGGGATCCTGCATCATTGAGGCTCTGATTTGGGCTCTGGCTCTGATTTGGGCTCGGGCTTAAGGCGGATTTTCCGCATAGGATGCCTATATATGGCGTCCGGTCGGGAAAATTCATAAACTGAAGATTACCGACAGACTTTGTGTTTTCTGGGACAGGACCATGCCCTATCTCGCCGCCTTCTTTTTGAGCGCCTGCCTTTGGATATTGGCGGAGCTGTCGGTGTTCGGCCTCGTTGCCGGCGCGATCGGCCTCGCTGGCGCTATCTTCCTCACCTTATTGTTCAGCCTGCTTGGCCTCGTCCTGTTGCGGCGGCTCGGCGGCCAGGCACGGAGCCTGCTTCGCGCAGCCTTTGAGAATCCCAATCACATTTTGCGGCTCTCGCCTGTGGCCTTGCGCAGCGGCGCACTGGCCGCGCTTGGCGCGACGCTTTTGGTCATCCCCGGCTTTCTCTCCGATTGCGTCGGGCTGGCGCTGCTCCTGCCTGCCTGGCGGCATCAGGAAATGGCGCCGACGCCGCGCGATCCTCACGTCATCGATCTGACGCCGCAGGATTGGCACCGCGTCGACAGGCCCGATCCGCGCTGAGCCTCGCTTGTTCGCCGCGACTATCCATGCTAGGCGCTGGCGCGATTTCGAGGGAGAGCTTTGATGGCAGAGGGCAACGGCGGCAGTGCGGCGGCGGAAGCGCCCACACTTAACGCCTTGGTGCAATATACGAAGGATTTTTCGTTCGAGAATCCGAATGCGCCGCGTTCGCTCGGTCCGCAGACCAAGCCGCCGAATATTGCCATTCAAGTGAACGTCAACGCCCGGCAGATCGCCGATGCCGATTACGAAGTCGAACTGCTGCTCGAAGGGTCGGCGGGCGAAGGGGCCGACACGCTGTTCAAATTCGAACTGAACTATGCCGGCATCTTCCGCGTGCTCAACATCCCGCAGAGCGACGTCCACCCGGTGGTGATGATCGAGTGTCCGCGCCTGCTGTTCCCGTTCGCGCGCCAGATCGTCGCCGAGGCGGTGCGCAATGGCGGCTTCCCGCCGCTCTACATCGACCCGATCGATTTCGCCGGCCTTTATCGTCAGCGCATGGCCCAGACGGCCCAAGCGCCGGCCGCGCAAGCCTGATCCCGAAAAACGCGCGCTAAGCTTCGTCTGATTTCGGCAGATAGCGTCGCCAGAGTGCTTTGTCGCCGAGCGTTGCGGCAAACGCGGCGTGCGCCGCCCATTCGGCTGCGACGATGAGCGGGGCGAGCGGCGCCGGCCGTGTCGGCCGCACGGCGGCGGCTCGCTGTGCGTTCACCGCCGCCGTCTGCAACAATAGGCTCGCCTGGCGGCCGCCGCTCAGTTCTGCATAGACCTCCGCGAGCAGCTCGGCGTCGAGCAAGGCGCCGTGCTTGGTGCGGCGGCTCGCGTCGATCCCATAGCGCTGGCACAGCGCGTCGAGGCTCGCCGGCGCGCCCGGATGGCGGCGGCGGGCGAGCGCCAAAGTATCGATGATGCGCTCTTGTCCCAACGGCGTATGGCCGAGCGCTGCCAATTCCGCATTGACGAAGCGCAGGTCGAATTCGGCATTATGCGCAACGAGCGTAGCATCGCCGACGAACATCAGAAATTTTTCGGCGATCTCGGCAAACTTCGGCTTGCCGATCAAAAATTCCGCAGAAATTCCGTGCACCCGGAAGGCTTCCTCCGGCATGTCACGCTCGGGATCGAGATAGAAATGAAAGGTCTGGCCGGTCGGAATCGAATTGAGGATTTCGATGCAGCCGATTTCGACGATCCTGTGACCCGCGGTGGGGTCGAGGCCGGTCGTCTCCGTATCGAAAACGATCTCACGCATGATGGCGCGCTTTCACCTGCCCGGCGCGGATCGCGCCGATGAGAGCGCGAACCTGCCGCGCGGCCGCGTCGTGGCCGTGGCTCGTATCAAGGATGAGATCGGCGCGGCGGCGTTTTTCAGCGTCAGGCATTTGCTTGGCGATTATGGCGGCGAGCTTGTCCTCTGTCATGCCCGGACGCGCGGTAATGCGCGCCTTTTGCACGGCTTCCGGCGCGGTAACAACGAGAACCGCATCGACCTCGTTTTCGCAGCCCGTCTCGAAGAGCAGCGGAATGTCGAGAACAACAAGATCGGCGCCGGCCGCGCGTGCTTCGGCGACAAACTGCGCCCGCGCGGCGCGCACCAGCGGATGCACGATCGCCTCGAGCCGCATCAGCGCCGCTTGGTCGTGGATCACCCGCGCCGCGAGCAGAGCCCGATCGATCGCGCCATCGCGCGCAGTGCCGGGGAAGGCGGCCTCGACCAGCGGTGCCGCCGCGCCGCGATAAAGCGCGTGAACCGCGGCGTCGGAATCATGCACCGCAACGCCGGCCTCGCGAAAGATCGCTGCCGTCGTCGATTTTCCCATGCCGATCGAGCCGGTGAGGCCGAGAACGAACATCAGCTCTTGCCCGCGATGTCCGCGGCGACGCGCGCGCGCAGATCCGGCGTCACCTGC
>JAJXZN010000133.1:0-3080 GCA_021780015.1 Pseudomonadota bacterium | reverse complement strand
CTCGGCCGAACCAGCGGGCAAACCCCGGCGCAGCCTGATAGAGCAACATGCCGAGGCCGCCGGAGGTGCGCAGGCCGCGCGCCGCCGCTTGGCGCAGCAGCGCCGTTTCGAGCGGCGCATAGACGATGTCGGCGACGATGGCCTTCGCCGGCAGCGGCGCCAGATCGATGTCAAGCGGCGGCTGGCCGACCATGCCGAGCGATGTCGTGTTGACGAGCAGATCGGCGTCCTTCAGCAGCGCCGGCAGGGCGGCGAAATCGGCGAGGTCGATCTCAACTTCGGGAAATTGGCGCTGGAGGTCCTCGCCGCGGCTTCGGGTACGGTTGACGAGAGCGATATGGCGGATGCCGCGCGAATGGAGCGCATAGACGATGCCACGCGCCGCGCCGCCGGCGCCGAGGACGACGGCTTTATCCACGGACTTATCCCAATCCGGGACATCCGCATCGAGCGAGGCCAGAAAGCCCGCAACATCGGTGTTGTCGCCGAAAAGTTGTCCGCCTTCGATCCACAGGGTGTTCACAGCTTTAAGGCGCTGCGCCACCGGGGTCGTCACCGCACAGGCGGCGAAGGCCTTCTCCTTATGCGGCAGGGTGACATTGCCGCCGGCGAAACCCAACACCGCGATATTGGCGAGGAAGGTTGCAAGGTCGGGCGGGGCGACCGGAACGCGCGCATAGGAACCGGGGAGCCCCAATTGCTCCAGCCAATAATGGTGGATCAGCGGCGACCGCGAATGCGAGATCGGCCAGCCGATGACGAAGGCGCGCGGGCTCATCCGGCGAGACTGCCTTCTTCGCGCAGAAATGCAAGCAGCGCCAGCATGGGCAGGCCGAGGATCGTCGCGTGATCGCCGTCGATTGCCGCGAAAAGATGGATGCCGAGGCCTTCCAATTGATAGGCGCCGACGCTCGCCAGCACCGCATCGCCGGCCGCTTGGAGATAACGATCGATGAAATCGTCACCGAACACGCGGCAGGTGAGCCGCGCGGTCACGACCGTCTCGAACAGCACGTTCTCGTCCCGTACGACGCAGAGTGCCGAATGCAACGCATGCGTCCTGCCGGAAAATTTTTGCAACTGGGCTTTCGCCGCCGCGAGATTTTGCGGCTTCGAAAAAATCTCTCCTTCGAGCGCCAGAACCTGGTCAGCGCCGATGACAAGCCGCCGCGGTTTTCGGGCAGCAACGGCCAGCGCCTTGGTCCGGGCGAGATGCGCGGCGACCGTTTCTGGCGCGGCGCCCCTGGCGCGCAGCGGCATTTCGGCGGCCCGCTCGTCGATATCGGCCGCGCTCACTTCGAACGGCAGCCCTGCCGCCGCCAGCAAAGCCTGCCGCGCCGAGCTTTTCGAAGCCAGAATGAGCGGCGCTTCGCCAAGCCAGAGGTCGCTCATCGCGGCTGCTCGATGAGGCCGAGCTTGGCCCGGTGCGCCTTATAAAGATTGATGATCGCAGCCGAAGTCTCCTCGATCGAACGGCGCGTGACATCGATCACCGGCCAGCCGTAATGCGCGAAAAGCCGGCGCGACTGCACGACCTCGTCATTGACCGCGACCGGATCGACATAGGTCGAATCAAACCGTGTCTGCGACGAATCGAGCCTCTGCTGGCGCACGGCAACAAGCCGCTCGGCTGATGTGATAAGGCCGACGATCATGGGCTTCTTCAGACTGAAGATCGATTTCGGCAGGGGAACGTTGGGAATGATCGGAATATTCGCGGTCTTGATGCCGCGATTGGCGAGATAGATGCTCGTCGGCGTCTTCGACGTGCGACTGACGCCGAGCAGCAGGACGTCGGCGGCCTCGTAATCGTCGGTCATCTGGCCGTCGTCGTGCAGCATCGTGTAGTTCAAGGCTTCGACACGGTTGAAATAATAGGCGTTGAGCATGTGCTGCGCACCCGGCCGGGCGGCGCCGGGCGAACCGAGATAGGCGCGGAAAAGATCGCTGATCGGCTGCAGCACCGAATGGCACGGGACATTGAGTTCGTGGCAGGCCGCAATGAGCCGCCGCGCAAGATCCTTGTCGACCAAAGTGAAAAGCACGACGCCCGGTGCCTCGTCGACCTCGGCAATCGCCTTCTCAAGCTGCGCCGCCGAGCGAACGAACGGATAAAGGTGCTCGATCGATTCGATCGCATCATATTGCGCCACGACCGCCCGGCTTACGGCAATCAACGTTTCGCCGGTCGCGTCGGAAATCAGATGCAGATGGAAGTAGTTGCGCGCCAAGGCCCACATCCGTCGCGATGACCTGTGAATCGATGGGGATAATCCGCCGCGGTCCGCGCTTTCGGCGGACATGTCCCGCACTGCCTGGTTTTTTGTCAACAGCCGCAGGGCTGGGCATGAAATCGCCGGCGAGCGGCGGCGTCTGTCGATAATTTCATAAAGCTTGAACAATCCCGGACTGGCGCAGCGAAGGCCTTGGCGGCGTTAAGAAATCATTAACGATCGGCGCCGGCGGCCGAGCTGTGGGTATCGCGGATAGCAGAAGATCGCCGGCGCGGATTGTGAAAAACCCAAAACGAGCCTAATCCGGCACCAAAGAAAAGAGAAAATAGAAGAGTCTTTAGATAGGATATTTTAGATTGGCCGCTCAAATCCTGCCGGCTGACAAGCCCCTGCTTCGCGTGCTTAACGGCGAAACCTTGACGCCGCCCCCCGTCTGGTTGATGCGCCAAGCCGGACGCTATCTGACCGAATACCGCCAGACGCGGCTCAAGGCGCGATCCTTCCTCGATCTTTGCTATACACCGAAGCTTGCGGCGGACGTGACGCTGCAGCCGATCCGCCGGTTTCATTTCGATGCGGCGATCATTTTCAGCGACATTCTCGTCGTTCCGGACGCCTTCGGGCAGAAGGTCGATTTCGAAAGCGGCGAAGGGCCGCGGCTGGCGCCCATCGCCGGTGCGCAGGAGCTGAAGGCTTTGCGCGAGACGATCGATCTCGACCATCTCGCGCCGGTTTTTGAGGCGATTGGGCTGGTGAAGGCGGCTTTGGGCTGAGATTGCGCTAGCGTGTCTCGACTTCACTCGACACGAACGGTGATGGGTGGAGAGTCGAAACCGGTGTCGAGGA
>JAJXZN010000314.1 GCA_021780015.1 Pseudomonadota bacterium | reverse complement strand
AACGGTCGCCCAGGCAGCCGAGAATTTTCTGACACGGCCCGGCGCGGTGCGGGCCGACCCGAGCCGCAACCTGCTGATGGTCCAGGGCACGGCGAGCGAGCGGCAAAACGTCCTCGATATGATTTCGAGCTTTGACGTCACCTGGATGCGCAATCAATCGGTCGGCATTTTTCCGTTGAGCTCCGCCTCGCCCGACACCATGATTCAGGAGTTGCAGCGCGTCTTCCAGACGACCGACGGCGGCGAGGGCCGCGGAATGATCAGCTTTCAGCCGATCAATCGCATGAATGCGATCATGGCCGTGACGCGTGACCGCAGCTATCTCCGACAGGCGGCAGTCTGGATCGCGCGGCTCGACCGCGACGATATGGGCGGCACGACGGCGCGCGTTTATCATCTGCAATATGGAAATGCCGAGACGATTGCGAAAATATTGAATGCGATCTTTGTCAGCCAGGGCGGCGCGCCGCATGAAACGGCGGCTGAACAATTGGCGCCGGGAACCAATCCTGCACTCGCGCATATGGATGCCGCCGCCGGCGGCAGCCAGAACAATTCGGCATTTGGGGCGCTGAGCAGCAATTCGGCGGCGGCGACGCAGGCCGGCGGCGGCCTTGTCGCGAATGACAGCAATGTGAGCGAAGCCGCGTCCTTCGACAGCTTCTCCACCAACAAAAAAGCCGGCGGACCGACGATCGAGCCGAGCGGCGATCTGCCCAAGGGCGTGTTCCAGAATGTTCGCATCGTCCCCGACACGAGCGACAATTCAATCATCATCTATTCCAACCAAGATGATTATCAGGCGATCGAGCGCTCCATCCGTTCGCTCGACCGGCCGCAATTGCAGGTCGCCATCGAGGCGACCATTGCCGAGGTGACGCTCAACGACGCCTTGCAATATGGCGTGCAATATTATTTCGGCAGCTCCGACGTCGGCGCCGGCGTCAATCACGGCGCGATTTCGTTGAGCACTTCGGCCGCATCGACGCTGATCAATCCGGCGATACCGGGTCTGAACGTGCTGATCGGTTCCCAGGCCGCGCCCAAGGTCATACTCAGCGCTCTCTCGTCTTTGACGACGGTGAAGGTTTTGTCTTCGCCGTCGCTCGTCGTCTCGAACAATCAGCCGGCGTTCCTGCAGGTTGGCGATTCGGTTCCGATCTCGACCGGTTCGGCGACCGTACTTTCGACCTCGAATACGGTGGTCAATACCGTGACCATGCAGGACATCGGCATCATCCTGAAAGTGTGGCCGCATATCCACGCCAACGGATCGGTCGAACTCGAAATCGAGCAGGAAGTCTCGAACGTCGTTGGCGGCATTCCGCCGAACGGGACGACCAATCTCAACCCGACCATCTCGCAGCGGCGCATTCACACATCGGTCGGCGTGGCGAGCGGACAGACCGTCCTGCTCGGCGGTCTGATGAGCGAGGACGACAACAAAAGCCAATCCGGCATCCCGATCCTGCAGCAGATCCGCGGCCTTGGCGATTTGTTCAGCACGACGAACGACACCAAGGACCGGACCGAGATCATCGTTTTCGTCAAGCCGCGCATCATCCGCAGCGGTTATGACGCGGAAGACGTGGCAGAGGAATTCCGCGCCGGTTTAAGCACGATGCATACCGCGCCGACGATCGTCAGCGGCATCGGCGTGAGGAAGGGGCCGAGCTATCTTGTCGTCAAATGACGAGACTGCCGCGGCTTCAACGGACGACGAAGCGCCATGCTCGGTCGATCTCACGCCGAATTGGGCGGTGCTTCTCGTGGGAACAAGCGCCGTGGCGCTCGCTTCTTTTGCCTTCCTGCCGTGGCGCTCCGGCTTATTGTCCTCGGTGCTGGGGCTTTTGATGATTGCCGGCGCGGACGTCGATGCACGCACCTTCTTCTTGCCCGATCTTGTCACCTATGGCGCGACAGCCGGCGGAATCGCCGCAGCGCTTCTGACGGACGCAGATCGTTGGTCGAGCCTCGAAGCCGCGACTCTGCGCGCTGCCGGAGTTGGGTTGTTTTTTATCTGCCTGCGCATCGCACATTTGCGGTTGCGCGGCCGCGAAGGCCTTGGTTTTGGCGACGTCAAGCTCGCTGCCGCCGTCGGGGCCTGGCTGCCTTTGGCCGCAATCCCCTATTGCTTCGGCCTCGCTTCCGCGGCGGCGCTTATCGCGGTCGGCTTCCTGCGTCGCGGCGAAGCCCTCGAAAAGGTGAGATTGCCGTTCGGCGCTTTTCTTTGCCCGGCCCTCTGGCTGGTCTTCTTCGTCGACCGTGTTTCTAACTGAGTTTAAGGCCGCCTTATGAGCGATGCTTCTTCTTGTGCGGCTTGGTCTTTGCCGGCGCCGGATGCGCGCGGCCATGTTTCGCGCGCGGCTTGGCTTGCGCGCCGTGTTTCGGATGCGGCGGGCTCTTCTTCGGCTTTTGATGTTTTGGCGCAGCTTCCGCTTTGTTCGGACGTTTCGGCGGCAACGGGGCTGCAGTCTTTTGTTGTAGCGGCGGTGTAACCGCCGGCTGCGGCAAGGGCGGCACGCCGATGACTTTGGGCGGCGTCACTGGCTCTAGCGGTGGCTGGGCCGCAGCCGCGGGCGCCGCGCTGACCGCCGCGGGTGGCAGCACAGGCTTTGACAGCGAATGAGTCAGCGGCGCTGGATTGGGCAGAAGGCCCGCCCCGCCGGGGCTCGGCGGCAGCAGATGTTCGAATTCGACCGGCCGTTCCGGCAGGAGGCTTGCGACCGAAGGCGGCGGCGGAAATGCCGGATCGTCGAAGGTCAGGACCGGCTGGTCGAGGCTGTCGAGTTCAGCTTCGCTCGGCGCCGGCAGGCCCTTGAAATCGTAGGGATCGAAACGCGGCGGCGGTTCGAGCGGTGCGGCGAGCCCGGCGAGCCGCCGGCGCGCATCGGGAAAATGCGGCCCGCGCGGATAGCGCCGCATATAGGTCCAAATGGCCTGCGGCGTGCCGGCTGCAAGCGCTTCTTGCCAGGTCAACGCCTCGCGCCGGGCGGCAGCCAGCGCGCGCACCCGCAAGGCCAGCGGATCGTTCGCGAATGCCGAACAAAAATCCGCATAGGCTGCGAGCGTATCGGCTTCGATCGCGGCGAGATAGGCCTTGGCCGCGGGCAGGCTGCGGATGGACGCGGTCTCGTCGAGCCGCGGCAACGGCGGCGCGGCCGTGTTGCGCGCGAAAAGCACCACGGGCGCGGCAAGCTGCGCCGCATCCCAAGGCACGATGATGCCGTCGCTGAGGTCGTTGGCGCGCAACCGCGCCGCAGTGAAGGCCTGCGGAAGCGCGAAGCCCTGGCGCAGCATTTCGACCAGCGCCTGGGCATAGATACCATAGGGGCCTGGCTCGTCCGGCGAAACGGCGCCCGGCTCCTCATTGAAGGCATAGACGGTATTCGGCCCGGCGGTCTCAAGCCCAAAGCCACTGGCAAAAGGCGCGCCTTCGGTCGCGAAATGCAGGATCCGCGCGCCGTCGAGGACAAAAATGCGCGCTTTCGCCGGCGCCGCGGCGAGCCGGTCGAACGTGTCGGCAAGCCGCACCGCGGCGATCGGCACATCGGCCTCACGCTCGACCCGCGCATCGATCGGTACGAAATAATTTTGCCCGGCGAACTGCATTCCGCGGCCGGCAAGGTAGATGAAGACGACGGCATCGGGGGCCGCCTGCTCCGCCTTGGCGGCGAAATCGTGTAAAGCTTTACGCAGATCGACCCCGTCGAGATCGGCGCCTTCCGTCACCGCAAAGCCCGCCTCTTTGAGGGTCGCGGCAATGAGGCCCGCATCGTTCACCGGCGTTGCCAGCGGCGCGACCTTGTAACGGGCTTCGCCGATGACGAGCGCGAGGCGCACTTCGGCTGCCTCCGCAGCCGCGGCGCCGGCCAGCGTCAGGGCAAGGAAAAGGCCGAGAAAGATGCCGAATCGACGCATAGGGTGACCAAGACCAGCCGCTGAAGTAGCCTATTCATTTATGGCTGAAGCGAGGCTAGGCGCTCCCAAAAGCCACACCTTGCGCGTCCCAATCAAAAGTCGCCCGGCGTCACTTGAATGTCGTGTGGCTTGGTGACAAGAGAACGCTAGACGCCCTCCAGCCTAAGTCTCCATGTCGCGATTTGTTGCTCTTGCCGCGCGCGGCCGCAGTGCGCTGCCGAATATTTTCGACCTGATCGCTTTTGCGCTCATTTTTGGCGCCTTCGTTGCGATTGTCCACGGCTCGCGCGGCATGACGCTGCCGCTGCATGCGCCGCAAGCGACGGCCATTTCGCTCGATTATTCGAACCTTCCCTATTACGCCTTGCGCACGACGCTGCGGATGTTCGCAGCGATGATCGCCTCGCTCGTCTTCACGTTCATCTATGCAACCTGGGCGGCAAAGAGCCGGCGCGCGGAAAAATTTCTCATTCCGATGCTCGATGTGCTGCAATCGGTGCCGATCCTCGGATTCCTCTCATTTACGGTGACCTTCTTCCTGGGGCTGTTTCCCGGCTCGACGCTCGGCGCCGAATGCGCGGCGATCTTCGCCATCTTTACCAGCCAGGCCTGGAACATGGCGTTCTCGTTCTACCAGTCGCTGCACACCGTGCCGAAGGAACTAGACGAAGTCGCAGACAGCTTTCTGCTCTCGCCCTGGCAAAAATTCTGGCAGCTCGAGACGCCTTATGCGATGCCCGGCCTCATCTGGAACATGATGGTCTCGATGTCGGGCGGCTGGTTCTTCGTCGTCGCGTCGGAAGCGATCTCGGTCGGCAATACGACAGTCAGCCTGCCCGGCGTCGGTTCTTATCTTGCCATGGCCATCGACCAGAAGCGCATCGATGCTGTCATTGCCGCGATCGTCATGATGCTCGTCGTCATCATCGCCTATGATCAATTGCTGTTCCGTCCGCTGGTTGCCTTCGGCTCGCGGTTCCGCTTCGAACTTTCAGCCTCGCAAGAGGAGGAACGGTCCTGGGTGATCCTGCTTTTCCGCCGTACCAAATGGCTGCGCGCCGTCACCGGCGTGCCGGCACGGCTTTTCCAGGACGTCGCGCTCTGGCGGCTCGATCTGCCGATCCGCGCCAATCTCAGCCCCGCGGCGAATGAATGGAAAGAGCGGGTGCTCGACCTCGTCGCGGTGATGATCGGCGGCACGATCGGTATCTACGCGCTCTGGCTTCTCTCGCATTTCGTGGTGAAAAGCCTGACGTTCGGCGACATCGAGCAGGCGCTGGGGCTGACCTTCCTGACGCTGCTGCGCGTGCTGGCGCTCATCCTGCTCGCCTCGCTCGTCTGGGTGCCGGTCGGCATACTCGTCGGCCTCAACCCGCGGCTTGCCGAGCGCGTCCAACCCTTGACGCAATTCCTTGCCGCCTTCCCGGCCAATGTTCTGTTTCCGATTGCGGTCGTGCTGATCGTGCGGTGGGCGCTCAATCCCGATATCTGGCTGAGCTTTCTCATCATCTTCGGCACGCAATGGTACATTCTGTTCAATGTCATCGGCGGCGCCAGCACATTCCCCAATGATCTGCGCGAGGCGGCAGCAACCTTCCACGTCCGCGGCTGGGACTGGTGGACGAAGGTCATGTTGCCCGCCGTCTTCCCCTATTATGTTACCGGCGCCCTGACGGCCTCGGGCGGCTCGTGGAACGCCGCGATCGTCGCCGAATACGTCAAATGGGGTAAGGACACGGTGACGGCGCACGGCATCGGCTCTTATATTGCCAAAGCGACGGAGGCCGGCGATTACCCGCGCATTGTGCTCGGCGTCGCGATGATGTCGATTTTCGTCATCCTCCTGAACCGCACATTCTGGCGGCCGCTGGCGCGGTTCGCAGAACGCCGCCTGCAGCTTACGTGAGGCCCCGATGCTCGACACACGGACGAAGCCCATTCTCGAGGTCAAGAACGTCAGCCAGAGCTATCGCACCGGCTCCGGCGAGGCTGGGGCGCAGGTTCTCGACAATGTCTCGCTGCGCCTGACCGAAGGCGAAATCGTCGGCCTTCTTGGCCGCTCCGGCTCCGGCAAGTCATCGCTTTTGCGCATCATTTCGGGGCTGGCCAAGCCGACGGAGGGCGAAGTCCTGTTCCGCGAGGAAGCAGTGACGGGGCCCTATGACTCGATCTCGATGGTCTTCCAGAGCGCGGCGCTGTTTCCCTGGCTCTCTGTGCTCGCCAATGTGGAACTCGGCCTGCGCGCCAAGAAAGTGCCCGAGGCCGAGGCGCGTCCGCGCGCGCTGAAGGCGATCGACGTCATCGGCCTCGACGGTTTCGAATCGGCTTTTCCGAAAGAGCTTTCGGGCGGCATGCGCCAGCGCGTCGGCTTTGCCCGCGCGCTGGTCGTCGATCCGACGATCCTTTTGATGGACGAGCCCTTCTCCGCGCTCGACGTGCTGACGGCGGAAACGCTGCGCACCGACCTGCTCGATCTCTGGGTCGAAGGCCGAATCCCGATCAAGTCGATCCTGATGGTGACGCACAACATCGAGGAGGCGGTGCTGATGTGCAATCGCATTCTCGTTCTGTCGTCGAACCCCGGCCGCATTGCCGAGGAAATCCACGTCACCCTGCCCTATCCGCGCAATCGCCTGGCGCCGGAATTTCGCCAATTGGTCGATCGGATCTATGCGCTCATGACGCGCCGGCAGGCCCCCGCGGCGCCCGGCCGGGAAGGCACGTTCCCCGGCCTCGGCCTTGGCATGGCACTGCCGGAAGTCTCGACCAATACGATGGCCGGTCTCATGGAAACGCTCGCCGCGCCGCCCTACAACGGCCATGCCGACCTGCCGCCGCTGGCCGACTCCTTGCAGATGGCGATCGATGATCTTTTCCCGGTCGGCGAAACCTTGCAGCTTCTGCGCTTCGCCGAATTCGCCGAAGGCGACATCAAGCTGACACCGGCGGGCATGCGCTTCGCCGAAATGGATGTCGATGCGCGCAAGAAACTGTTCGGCGATCATCTGCTCGCTTATGTGCCGCTCGCGGCGCGCATCCGCAACGTGCTCGACGAGCGTCCGACGCATTGGGCGCGGGCGGCGCGCTTCCTCGAGGAACTCGAGGACTATTTGTCCGAGGACTATGCCGAGCGGACATTGAAGAGCATCATCACCTGGGGCCGCTACGGCGAAATCTTCGCCTATGACGAGACCTCGGAGACGTTCTCGCTCGAAAATCCGGCGTAAGAGGTCCGCGCCCCTTTGCCCGGCGCGAACGTCGGGCAGTGTCGCTTCAACCATCCTTATGTCCTGACGGCCACGGCAGTTCGTTGAGCGGTGCCATGGCAGCACCGATGTCGCGCGCCACGGCAAGATGCGCGGGGTTTGCGACATCGAAGGTCTCGCTTGTTGCGGACATCACAAGGCCACCATTTGGCAAATGCTCGACCCGTGCGCTTGAAGGCGGCGTGATCAGCCGCGCGAGCCAAGGACAAAGATATTGAATCCAGGGATCGGGAAAATAGGAGTCTCCGTTGATTTCAATGAGCGCATAAGAATACGCAGCAACTCGGACCGGCTCCCATGCATCGACGATAACAGCCAAAATTGCACGAAAGAGCCGATAGCTGATGAAGTTCATATCGGGATTCGTCATAGAGCTCGTCGTGAACGTCATGAAATTGACGAAGGGGCGCTCGACCGTCGAACCGGCACGAATTCGTACAGCGAACGAACGATCCTCGGGCACTCCTCGGGTCATCGCGCCGAACCAATAGCCGTCGAACGGCATGGCCTCGCCCCAATCATCCCTGGTCACGCCCGCAGCGATTTCGCTTGCATAGCGGTCGCGGACCGTTTCGAATTTTCTGGGCCCGCGGGCGCCGCATGTCCAGAGGTCGAATGCGGGATCGACCTTCTTCAGGGCATCGACCATGCCCAGGAAACGTACAGCCAGTTCGTCAGGCGTCTCCGCTCGTTCTTCCCAACTGGCATTGATGAAAAAGCTAATGTCGGCCATCAGGACTCCAGGGCTGGGTTAACGCGAGGTCTCGCTTAATCTGCTTTGTGTCCCGATGGCCACGGCAGTTCGTTGAGCGGCGCCATGGCCGCGCCGATGTCGCGCGCGACCGCTAGATGCGCAGGATTTGCTATATCGAAGGTGTCGGTTGTTGCGGACATCAAGAGGCTGCCATCTGGAAAGCGGTCGATCACAGCCGTTTGCGGCGGCGTGATACGCGCAGCGAGCGGCGCACTCAAATATTGCATCCAGGCTTCTCGGAAATGATCACCGGTATCGGGTGAAAGATCGATCAATCCGGTCGGTCGCGCGAAACAATCGGTCGGTTGCCACGCTTCGACTATCGCGAGAAGAGCCGCCTTGAAGATGCGATAGCTGATCGCGGCGGGATCTGGGATGCAGGTCGAATTCGTGGCGAATTCGGCAGCGTTCTGAAAATCATCTCCTTCAATATAACCGCCCGCGTGGATTCTTAGCGCATAGGACAAGGGACACG